>JBAVUV010000902.1:0-3031 GCA_049696955.1 Candidatus Sulfotelmatobacter sp.
GTGTTGACGGCCGTAGCTGTAGCTGCTTTTGGGTTGTATTTGCTGCTGGCGCTGGATTTGGCCACGGTACGGATCGCTGCAAAACTTCCGATCTATGAAGATCGCTTGGCCAACCTCTATCAGCAGATCGCGATCTTCATGAATGCCCATGACATTGTTACCCCGAACCTTTCCGTCAAAGGTGTACTCACGCCCGAGCGCCTGCGGGAGATTTCCCGCGCCGTGCTTCCGGAGGCGGGTTCGATCATTTCCAACGGGCTGTTGATCGGACTCTTGGCGTTCCTCTTCATCATCGAAATGGCGGGAGAAATTGGAGGCCAGATAAGTCCCCTCGCCGAGAAGCTGGCCTACTACGGGTCCGATGCATGCAGTTATGTGACCATCACCGCCAAAACCGCGGGCATCAACGCCTTGATCAATCTCGTTTTTCTGATCGTCATGGGCGTGGACACCCCGCTCGTATGGAGCTTCCTCTATTTCTTCCTCGACTTCATCCCGACTCTGGGCTTCGTGATTGCGCTACTACCTCCCACGTTCGTCACGTTGCTGATGTATGGATGGAAGAGAGCCTTGCTGGTGGCCGGTGGTCTTATCCTGACCAATTTGATCGTGGACAATACCATCACGCCGATCTTCATGAAGCACGCGATAGGTGTCTCCTTCCTCGAGATCACGCTATCCCTCGTCGGTTGGGCTTTCCTGTTGGGGCTTGCCGGTGCCATCCTCGCGATCCCCTTGACCCTCGCGCTGCGAAAGTTCATCTCCAAAAACTTAGGTCAATCGGAGCCGGCGCTGAGTCCCTCCGGATGACTTCCATCGAGGTTGGGCGCTCACGAGCGCAACTCAGGCAACCTGCCTCAGTGTCGCCGAATGCGTGCGCGATTGTTACTTTTGACAATTACGTCCGGTCAATGCGGGGGTCAGCATCATGAGTCGGTGATTTTGCGCCGCGATGCGTGGCTAGGTGTCGCCGCACCGTTCTTTGTGCCATGGGAGAAAAAAAGGAAGGCGTCCCAACCGATTCGCCTGTCTCCGGCAGCATCCCCCAGGTTGAGGGATCCCCCTCTCTCCATCACTCAGGAGGCCATTATGGAAAGACGCAGCTCGTTCATTCAACGGTTGATCGTGGTGATTCTCGCGGTTTGCGTCAATGTAACCCTCGCCGCTGGACCCGCTGGAGCCGTGGGCTTCGCACAGGCCGGAAGCTCATCCGCAATGACGCCGGATCAGCTCGATAAGCTACTGGCCCCCGTCGCGCTATATCCAGACGCGCTGCTCATGCAGGTGTTGTCGGCTTCCGTAAATTCCCAGGAAGTCCTGGACGGAGGAAATTGGCTGCTTCAGAACAAAGCTCTCGATGGGGATCAACTCGATAGCGCTGCGAAGGCGGCTGGATTCGGCCCCGCGATGATCGCCCTGTTTCATTTTCCCCGGGTTGTGGACATGATGTGCTCTGAACTGGACTGGACCAAGCAGCTCGGAGCAGCGTTCACCGCGAGCCAGAGTGCAGTTCTTGATTCGATACAGCGCCTGCGGCTGCAGGCGAAACAAGCAGGGAATCTGCAAACAACTCCGCAGCAGACCGTGGTGACCCAGCAAGCCAGCGGCCAACAAATTATCGTGATCCAGCCCACCAATCCTCAAATCATTTACGTGCCGCAGTACAATCCGGTGCAAGTCTATGTCGCACCTCCGCCTAGCCAGCCGGCGACGGGTGTGATTGTCGCGTTCGGCGTCGGAATGGCCGTCGGAGCGATGTTCAGCAGCAATTACTACTATTACCCGCGTTGGGGATACGGCGGCGGAGTGTACTACCGGGGCGGACCGTGGGTGGTCCATCACTACGCTTATCGTCCGGTGTATGGCCCCCACTATCACCGCGCGACCTTGTACTATCGCCCGCCGAATTACGCCTACGCGTATAACCGGCCGTATCCAGGGACCGCGCACTACAATTCGAACAACTACTACAACAATTACCGCGGCAACACCAACTATCAGAACAAGAGCAATAACACCATCAATCGGAACGTCAGCGGAAACAACGTCACAATCAATACCGGCAACCAGGTCAACAAGACGGGAAATACGGCTGTGAAAACTGGTAACGCACAGTCCAATCCGAATTGGAAGGGGCAATCAACCTACAACGGCGGCAACAAGACCAATGGCAATGTGGCGAACAACACTTCCAGAAATCCCTCCACCACGAATGCTAGAACCTATCCTTCGGGCAACGGCAATACTCAGGCCGTGAAACCTGACCGAGGCTACTCTTCGGCCCCGGCTTCGAATTCCGCGCAACGCACCAACTCGGGACAGGCCGCTGCCCCCAAGACGACGGGAGCATTCGACGGTGCCGGAAACAGCGGTCGCACGGAGCGCGCATCGAGCCAGCGGGGCGCGGCAAGCACGTCGGGCCAGAGGGGCGGAGCGAGCACGCAAGCGAAAAGAGGGAACAAATGAGGATCCAACAGCCGCTTCATCGTCAATCGCGCAAGCTTTCAATCCTTTCGTTGATGGCTCTTTCATGCCTGGTGAGCGCGAAGCCTCTGACTGCGCAGGCGGTCAGCGGACAAAAAACTTTCTCCTCGCCAACAGAAGCGGTGCAATCTCTAGTGGAGGCGGCGAAGTCGGGTAATCCTGAGCAGCTCGTCCCACTGCTTGGTTCGCATGCGGCCGACATTATTTCCTCGGGCGACCTCGGGGTCGCCAAGCAAGTTCTCGCAAATTTCGTCAAGGCCTACGGTGAGAAACATTCGCTCTCGGTAGAGGCTCAAGGCTACGAATTCCTTCAAGTGGGACAGGGCAACTGGCCGTTCCCTTTTCCGATCGTTCGCGACGGCACGGTCTGGTATTTCGACATAGACCGGGGAAATCAGGAAATCCTTGATCGCCATATCGGCCGCAACGAACTGGGTGCGATCGCCGTGTGCGAGGGTTATGTCCAAAGCCAGGTCGAATATGCCTCCAAAGGACGTGATGGCAATCCCAGCGGCATCTACGCGCAGCGATTTCACAGCAATCCAGG
>JBAVUV010000903.1:0-3088 GCA_049696955.1 Candidatus Sulfotelmatobacter sp.
GGCATGCACGGCGAGCGGCCTGGCGCGGATTGCGCTGCGCACCGATGCGGCTGTGGTGCCGACGTTTACGATCTGGGACGCGAAGCTGGGAAAATACCGGCTGCGGTTTGACCCGGCGGTAGAGTTGGTGCGCACGGGCGAACTGGAGGCGGACATCCAGGCCAACACGCAGAAATTTACGTCGATCATTGAGGAGTATGTGCGGAAGTACCCGGAGCAGTGGTTGTGGGTGCACCGGAGGTGGAAGACGCGTCCGCCGGGGGAGAAGGCGTTGTATTAGAGGCTTGGCGGATGGTCCATCCTGTGCGGCTTTCGCAAAGGATGGACCATCTGCGGATGACTGTCTAACCCCGTTTGCCTCCGGTTGCGTGGCCGCGCCCATCACGTACTTCATTTCCTTTGAAGTGGGCGACCTTATCGACGCGTTTTGAGGGCTCGGCTCTCTCGCCACGTTGCGGCGTTGGGCCTTTATAGCCGTGTTCGGGATGGTAGCGGTTGTTTACGTGGCCCCGGAAATTATCGGAACCATGAAACCATGGTCCGGCGCCGATGAAGACGCCACCGTTAAACCACTCCGAGCCATAGTAGCCGTAAGGGGCGCAACCGTAAGGAGTGGTGTCATAGTAACCATAGGGACACTCAGGGGCGACCCCGATGTTGACGCTGACCTGGGCATCTGCTTTGGGAGCGGTGACCGTAAGGCACATTCCAGCAATCGCAGCAAGGGCAAGAGATGTGAATATCTTCATGAATTCTCCTCAGTGTTTGTAAGGCTATTTGCGTAGTGCTCTCACACTATTCACAAGCTGGAATGTGCGCTGCTCTGAATTGCTCAGTTTTCTAAATCCCGCCCGAGCGAGGCTTGTGCGGGGCAACCCTGGCGTTTTGCTTTAAGCCGGGCCAGCCTCTCAAGCGGATGTCTGCTAGAGCCCACTTCTCGCAAAGGCGGCGAGAAGTGGGGCACCCAATTTGGTCAGAATGCAGACGTGGGCCCGCGGGCGACTGTTTGATCTGCGGCCAATTACCCAATTGGGAATACCCGGACCCAATCGTTTTACCCCAGGCGCAATGACTTAGAGCTCTCAATTTCTATTGAACCTAGAATGCCCACAGAAGAACGCGCGAAGCTATGCTTGTGCGAACCAGGGCCGCTGCGATGTTCGTCGTCATTTGTATTCTGGATGGCGCGTTGGGGTATGGAGCCGAAAGGCCGATCAAAATTGGGGTGGTCATCGATGGGTCGAATCAAGAAGAAAAAGCACCTTTGGAGGCCTATCTCACGAAGGCGATGGGGCGGCCGGTGATCGTCGCATCTCCTGGCAGCTACGGCGAAACCGTTGCCGGGTTGGCGGATGGATCTTACGATTTTGCGTGTCTGGGGGCGCTGGTTTATATCCGCGCTCACGCCAAGTACGGGGTGATCCCGCTGGTGCAACGGGAGACTGACTTGCACTATCGATCGGTCTTCATTACCGGAGCGGGTTCGTCGATTTATTCGCTGAGCGATCTGAAAGGGACGCGCTTCGCATTCGGCGATATCGACTCGACCAGCGGTCATCTGCAGCCCTATCTTGAACTCAGGAAGGCGGGAATCAATCCCGAAACCGATCTTACGTATCGCTACACTGGGAGCCATCCTGCAACGGCAGCGGTGGTCGCAAGTGGAGCGGTCGACGCCGGAGCCATCGATGAGACCGTTCTCGACTTCCTGATCAGGAATGGGCAGTTGGACGGCAAAAGAGTCCGCGTTTTCTATACTTCTGAGCCGTATATCGATTATGTTTGGGTGGCTCGCAAAGAGGTGCTCGGGGCGGAACGAGAAAAGTTTAGTCGCGCTCTTCTCTCCCTAAAGGGGGGCAAGGATGACCAGATCCTGAAGATCCTTCGCGGCAACAAATTTGTCGTGGCCAACGACGAAGAGTACGCGACCACACGAGCGATCGAGCGCGAACTGGGGACAGGTTCCAGAGTCCACGTGCGACCGCTGAAAAATCGTTAGTGTCGCTCAGCCTGCGTACGCCGCAGCACCTTGCTAGGAAACCAGATTTCCCACCCTGTCGCGAAAGACACGACAAGAGCGCGAGCACCTGGAGAGTTGAAATCAGCGAAAGGGAGGGCGAGCCGCCGAATCATTTTGCGGGTTCCCAGCCCTCTGGGAGCATGTCGAATGCCAGCGTGTCACGGTAGGCGAATTGATTGCCTTCCACTACTGCGAGCGGCGTCAGCATATGCCAGACGCGGTCATCGTCGAAGACGTAGCACTCGCCCGCTTCGCGCATGGTGAAGCGATCCATTTCGCGTTTGTCATTGTCGGTAATGACGACTTCGCCACCCTGAGCACCGCAGCGGCCCAGTAGATGCGTAGCGATGTACTTTTCCCCGTCTTTGTGTAAACCCGGCGGGCTGGTGTCGCAGGGCCGACCCGGCGTAGCTGTGAATCTTATGAGATGGACATTGACGAGGTATCTGGTACCCGCCGCAGAGAGCGGCAGGTAGTGAAGGTGGTGAGCAATCATCTTACGAACGCCTATGGAACCGGCGATTGCCGGGGACAATGGAGTGTACTCTCGCGGCTGGCCGCCGATTGTCGTGTTGTATTTTTTCAGCTGCACGTAAGGCGTGGTCTCTTCGCTCAACCACACCTTTACACCATCGTCAACAATCTCGGCCCGGACACGATTTAAGGAACGATACCGGTCGCCGCCTTCATAGTATTTATCCCGTGGAATGGACCAGGCTGCGTGGGATAACTCTTCCAGCGAGCGCGCTACGTCGGCGTCAATTTTGAGCGGGCGGCGAGTAAATCCGAGCTCGACGAGGTCGTTTCGCGACCTTGAATTCGTTGCCACCGGAATGAAGTTATCTTGGCCCATGGTTGCTCCTAACAATGCCTGACCGATGATCGGAACCTGCTTGGTGGCTCAAGAACGCTGGCGATCATACACCGGTCTTACGTTCAGAATAAACTGGAGAATACGAATCAGGATTGATCCTAGGTTCTAACCACCGGGCACGCGGTCGCTACGTGGTTCAGCCGTCCCTACGGGACGGATTCTGCTTCTTGGCATCCGACCCGGCGTTGAAACGC
>JBAVUV010000904.1:0-1975 GCA_049696955.1 Candidatus Sulfotelmatobacter sp.
TCCAGGCCGCGACCGATGGAAGAAACGCCAATCACCATGGCCACGCCGATCACGATGCCCAGCACGGTCAGCCCCGAGCGCAGCTTGTTGCTGCGAATCGTATCCGTCGCCATGTGGACGATCTCGCCGAATTCGTCTTTGCGAATCATTCAGGATTGAGTGATTTGGTAATTTGTAATTGAGCAATTTGAACCCCCAGCCGCTTAGGTATCTAAATTACTCAATTCCAAAATTACCCCGTTACAAGTTCCTCTTACGTCTCGAACCTCAGCGCCACAATCGGATCCAGTTTCGCAGCTTTGCGTGCAGGGTAAACTCCGAAAAAAACTCCCACGCATGCAGAAACAATTAATCCTGCGGCGACAGCCCAGAGCTTGATCGCCGAAGGCATTCCAATCAGCAGAGTCACGGTCTCTGCCACTGCGACTCCAGATAAAACGCCCAAGGCTCCGCCCGCCAGCGCTAGAGTGACGGCTTCGATCAGAAACTGCAGCAACACATCTTCCTGTCGCGCCCCCAGCGCTTTCCGAATTCCGATCTCACGGGTGCGCTCGGTGACTGCGACCAGCATAATGTTCATGATGACGATCCCGCCCACTACCAAAGAGATGCAGGCGATACCGATGGTCGCAATGAAAAACGTCTGGCTGAAGCCGGTCCAGATGCCTAGCAGGCTGGCATTGGTTTCAATGTCAAAACTGTCCTCGGCGCCCGGCAGATCGTGTCGCTTGGCGCGCACGGCAGCGCGTGCTTCGTCCACCGCCTCATTCAATGGCACACCTGCGCTCGAAGCCTTCGCTGCGATCCGCAAGCTGTTGTTGTGGCTGCCATATTGTTTGAGGCAGGAAGTGATGGGAATCATCACAAAATTATCGGCACTCTGCCCCAGCGTTGTTCCTTTCTTTTTAGCTACGCCAATCACCTGATAAGTCCAATCATCGACCCGGATTTCCTGGCCCAGCGGGTCGACGCCTGGCATCAGATGTTCCACAATGTCGTTTCCGATCACCACCACTGGAGAGCGATTGTTTACGTCTGTGTCATTCAGCATCCTGCCGGAGCTCAGGTCAGTATCGAGAATCGTCGCCATCCCAGGAGTGATGCCTCGCACCAGCGTATCGCTGATCGACTGTTCAGCGTACTTCACATGGCCACTTTCGTTGCGCGTGGAAGCTCCCACTAATTCACAGTGCCGGCAACCATCCACCACCGCCTGATAGTCCTCGAGGGTCAGGTCTTTGCGCTTCTCGCCTTCCAGAAAGTGGTCAACGTTAGTGACGGCAGGAGACACTTTGAAGATAAGGAAAACGTCCGCGCCCAGGTTGAAAACTTTCTGCGCGACGTAATCGTTGATGCCGGAGACGAATGTAACCACGGCGATCACGGCAGCAACTCCGATCACCACGCCGAGCAGCGTCAGCACGGATCGCAGCTTGTTCACCCACAGCGACTGCAGGGCGATTCGGATGGCTTCGGCGATGTTCATGAACTGGGCGCCGCTCCTTGCTTCCGGCGGACGGGATGATACTCTTCTGCGAACCTAAGTCTATCAGCCCATGCTCGCGGCTTGGATAAACCGATCGTAGTAGGTCCAGAAACTGGAAGCCGGACTCGGCGCAGCCACTCATCGCATATAATGATCCAGTTGGCAGCTGGACCGGACGGCCGCTTCCAGCGTCTTCGGACGCGGGGAGAGGAAAGTCCGAACTCCACAGAGCAGTGTGCCGGATAACGTCCGGGAGGCCGGGTTCAAGCCCGTCCGACGGAAAGTGCCACAGAGAACATACCGCCAGCGTCTTCACGGATGCTGGTAAGGGTGAAAAGGTGCGGTAAGAGCGCACCGCCGCCGCAGTAATGCAGCGGGCAGGGCAAACCACACACGGAGCAAGACCAAATAGGAAGGAAGTCCGCAGCCTGATTTTCACGAATCAGGTTGCGGCCACGTGCCGGCTCGGTGCGTCAAACCTTCGGGTAG
>JBAVUV010000905.1:0-3815 GCA_049696955.1 Candidatus Sulfotelmatobacter sp.
TATATATGCCGTACGGAATGAGATTTGAAGGCATCTTCCCCGGGATTCCGAACATGTGACAACTAGCTAGACGTCCCTGCTCCATCGAGGTGCTGGCCAAGGCGGGGAATCCAATCACGTCTCCAGCAGCATAGATGTGCGGGACAGCGGTTTGAAAGTATTCGTTGACTCGAAGCTTGCCCCGTCCGTCCGAAGCAAGGCCCGCCGCTTCGAGATTGAGCAGATCGCTATTGGCCTGCCGGCCAATCGTGTAGAGCAATCCCTGGCCGTGAACGTTTTTTCCACTCTCAAGTTTGGCAAACACGCGGTCCCGGGCTTCATCCAGCCCAACCGAAACCACTTTCTCTCCAAACCGGAAAACCGTTCCCAACTGGCGCAGCTGGAAACAGAGGCTCTCGATGATTTCCCGATCCACGAAATCCAAAAGAATTGGACGCTGATCCAGCAGAGTAACTTCTACGCCAAGAGCTGCGAACATCGACGCGTATTCCAACCCGATAATTCCGACGCCCACAACAACCAGATCGCGCGGCACTTCTTCAAGACAGTGAACCTGATCCGAATCAAAAATTCGTTTGCCATCAATCGGGATATCGTCGCTGTGAGCTGGGCGTGTACCACAAGCGATCAGGATGTGATGGCCACGAACTAACTGGGAACCGTCATCGCTTCTGACTTCGATCGTATGAGGATCGAGGAAGCGGGCGTCTCCTTCGAAAGTAGTAACGTAATTGCGGCGGAGTTGCGCCTTGATGACCTCGACCTCGCGCAGCATGACGGACTGCGCCCGAAAGGTCAGATCTGACATCGCGATGCGATCCTTGAGCACGTACCCGCGGCCGTAGAATGTTCGTTGACGAAAGCCGCTCAAATACAACACCGCTTCCCGCAGAGTCTTACTCGGAATGGTTCCACTGTGAACGCAGACGCCGCCAATAGTTTTCTTGCGGTCGATGATGGCAACCTTCTTACGCATCTTGGCCGCGCAGATGGCTGCCTTCTGCCCCGCCGGCCCGCTACCGATCACGACCAGATCATGTTCGTTGGCTTCCATAATTTGCTTGTCCTGGGAACTTTAAAAAAAAAGCACGAACCCGCTTGGTCGAAGATTGACATGGAAAAACTATCATTAGTTCGTCAGTAACAGAAGAAGTTTGCCAGCCTGTAACAATCTATTAACCAGACCGCGATACGACGACGCTGAGAAGCGTCGATCGGATGCCGCGCAAGTTAAATTTTCGGGGATTGGGTTGGAGTTCAATGTTTGTTTCAATAAGCTCGAAAAAATAAAGCGACAGACCGCAATATACCGGATCGCACCGCGCACAGGCGGAACACTTCTTAGCGTTACAGAGGCTTATTCGCGATAGCGGAACACTGCGTCGCCCAGGGCGTCCTTCAGCGGGCCGAGCCAGAGCTCGTAGTTCCGCCACTGGAAGAGGCCCTCGCGGAAAATCGGCTGGCGGACTTGTTCGGAGCTTGCCGTGTGAACACTTCGTTCCACCTTATAGAACTCGATGCAGGCCGGTTCAAATTCCAGGCCGCAAAATTCCAGGATGCGCCGTACGTTTCCTGCGAGATCCTCCACGACGTCCTCGTACCAGACTCGCAGTACCCGTCGCGGAAGCACTGCGTCCCAGTGCCGCATCAGTTCGAGATAGCTCTTGTAGTAGCGAGCGATATCTTCAATGCTGTAGGTGAACTCCTGGCCGCTTGCAAACAATTGCTTCAGGTTGCTAAAGCAGCACGCCATGGGCTCACGCCGCACGTCAATGATTTTGGCGTTCGGCAGCATGAGGTGGATGAGCCCGATGTGGCGGAAGTTATTTGGCATCTTGTCGATAAAGAACGGCTTGTCCCCGCGATGCGGGCGCGTGTCTGTCATGTAGCGCTCGCCGAGCTTTCGGAAATCTTCGGGCGAAAGATCGGCTAGAAGTCCTAAATAGCGCGCATTGTCGGTATCTGATCGTGGTCTCTCCATTCTGTGGAACTCCATACTGCGCTGCTCCATCCCACGAACGATGCGTGGGATGTCGGGAAGCTCCTGCGTCCCGTCGACCTTGGAATGCGAGGCGAGGATCTGCTCAACCAGCGTGGATCCAGAGCGCGGCAGTCCGACAATGAAAATCGGATCAGGGTCCGGCGCCCCAACACCCACGCGCTCCGAGAAGAACTCCTTCGTGCAAACGTCGATCTGCTCGCGCGTGCTGGTATCGGTAATCTCCGGACGGTAACGGCTTTCGGCGCGCTTGAGTGCGTTGCCACGCTCGTAGAATTGCCGGGACTTCGCGTGGTCGCTCAGGTCTTCGTATGCTTTGCCGAGCGCAAAACAGAGATGGGCGCGGTCAACGGTGTCAGTCGCCGGTGCGGCCACTTCGGCTCGCATGTGCGCGATTTCATCTTCCGAGAAACGATGGGTCTTGAGATTGGCAAGGCTCCAATAGGCGTCGCTGAAACCTGGTGTGACGGCTGCTGCCTTTCGGTAAGACTCGATCGCCTCTTTGCGACGTCCCACGCTCTTAAGGGAGTGGCCGAGCGCCATATGCAGATCAGCCTTACGCGGATCGGACTCTGTCGACGCGACGAGCAGCTGGCGATACAGCTCAATCGCTTGATCGTGTCGTCCCAGGCCGGCGCACGCGGCTGCACAGAGTGAAAGGATCTCTCTGTCGCCAGGTTCGAGCGTCAGCATGGCGCTGATCACATCGTGCGCCTGCAGATATTTCTGCTGATCGAGCAGAACACGGATGTAGTCGAAGCGCGCGGCCCTGTAGTTTGGTGCGAGCTTCATCGCGGCATCGAGCCGCCGTTCTGCGTCATCGAGCGCGTTGTATTGGCGCTCGATTCTGGCGAGCAGTCGCAAGGCCTCAACATGGTTGCCACCGTTGTGCAGATACGCGCGAAGGATGTTCTCTGCTGCGGAGAGTTCGCCGTCCGAGAACAGGCTTCCGGCGCGAACCACCTCCGACGGAAGTTGTTTCAGGATGGAGATCTGCTCGGCCGCCATCGCCTCGCCTTTTGTCTCCCCGGTCATGCGATAAAGATGCTGGAGCATGGTCCAGCTGGTGGCCAACGCTAGGTTGAGGTTTACGGCTTGTAAAAAGGCTTCGATTGCACGCGGCGCATCCCGCAGAGTCATGTAGCAATAACCACGCTCCTGGTACAGAAGACTGTAGCGTGGGTGGTGTTGTTCGAGCTGACGCAACGTTGCCAGCGCCTCGCTTATGCGGTTCAAGCATCGCTGGTTGGTGGCGATCAGGTAAAGAGCGTTCCGGTTCTGGGGCGCCGCAACCGCAAGCGCTTCGGCCGCCGCGAGCGCTTCTGAGTGCCGGCCTCCCTTGCTTAACTCACGGATGCGGCCAAGTTCCAGCTCGATCGGCGGGGGCGCGGACGGGCTTGGCATGGTTCTCGATTATAGTGAGGCTTGAGCGTACGGTTCACAAAAGGAATGAAAATGTGAGTCCATGTGAGGGACGTGATGCCAGTTTTCCACATGCCAGAAACTGACTAAGAATTTCCTTCTTCAACCCCTGGGCGCTCCGAGCTACGATTACAAGGTCGAGCCGCAACGACAGGACGGGACAAGTATTGCCTGATAGCGCCTGACCATGCCCTTGGTGATTGAGGTAACACTCAATCAAAGGCGTTGATTCACCGCGACACATACACCGCATACTGATGTGTTCCGCCAACCTTCTCCAGCGCAGTACTCTCGTCCAGCACATGCTCCAGCAGAGGATTGTGATAGAGCACATACACCCGTCGCGGACGATCCCGCAAACTCCGCTCCAGATTCTCAATCATGCGCCTCAGTC
>JBAVUV010000906.1:0-3376 GCA_049696955.1 Candidatus Sulfotelmatobacter sp.
GAAATTACGAAACCTTTCATAAATTTATTCCATTCCGCAGCTGTCTTGGGCTCGAAGTGTATTTCGGCAATAATCAGGATTCATGGCACTGGGGCCCTCCGGGCTATCATCCGTCAGACAATGAAAACGAATGGCGGGAGTACCAGCAGCTCGGCGAGATCGCCTACACGCAAAAAAAATTTCACGAAGGACTCGCATTTATCAATTCGCATCGTCTGTTGTACGCCGAGCAGACGCTGCGCCGGGTGGTTTATCTGTGGACTGGTTTCTGGAGTTTCAGCCGACGATATCTGCAGGAAGAGCCGGCTGATCCGTTCAACATGATTTTCTGCACGGGGCTTACGGTCTTGACTCTGATCGGTCTTCGCCGAGCATGGCTTTTGAGCCTGCATATTGCCATGCCGTACGTGCTTGTATTTCTATTCTTTCCGTTAATTTATTATTTGACGCACCCGGAAGACTATTATCGCCGGCCCATCGATCCACAATATGTTGTACTGGCCGCCTACGCGGTCGCTTCATGGGTGGCGGAACGGAAGGTAAGGCTGACGACCATCCCGACGCAAATTGCCGCCGCAACGATCAAGTGAACGAAATTCTTCCTGACAAACACAAGACGCTGAACTTTCTCTGGCTTTTCTTGCTGACAGTGGGGGCATTCCTGGTGCAGGGTTACCATCCCTTCACCGAGGATGCGGAAATTTACCTGCCGGGCATAGAGAAAATTTTGCACCCGGAATTATTTCCCGTCTGGCGCGAATTTTTCCTGTCGCACGCCAACCTGACTTTTTTCCCTAACGTTGTTGCTTTCTCGTTGCGCATAACTCACCTGCCGATGGAAGCCGGCCTGCTCCTGTGGCACGTAGCCTCCATTTTTCTGTTTCTCCTCGCCTGTTGGGAGTTGTCTGGTCTGTTTTTCCCGAGCGTCCGAGCGCGCTGGTGCGGAGTTTGTCTGGTGGCGGCGTTGCTGTCGATGCCAGTCTCGGGCACGGCGCTTTACATCATGGACCAGTACTTGAACCCGCGGAATCTGGCGGCCTTCGCTGGAATCTTCATGCTGGCTCGAACCCTGGAGAAGAAATACCTCCGCGCTTTCTTGTGGCTTGTTTTTGCTGCCTGCATGCATCCGCTGATGTGGGTTTATCCCTTTTCGTTTTGCCTCTTGTTCGTAGTGCTGGAGAGAATGCAGAGTTATTGGCGGCGCTCGCATCCAGCGGCCCTCGCCGCGTTGTTCTGGTTGCACATACCGCTGGTCCCCCCGCCTTCCGCCGCGTACCACGAAGCTGCCAAACGCCACGCCTACCATTACATTCAGAATTGGCAGTGGTATGAACTGCTGGGAATCGTTGCGCCGCTCATTTTATTCTGGTGGTTCGGCCGGATCGCGCGCCACCGGCAATGGCGCATGGTCGAGCGCGTGAGTCGTGCGTTTATCGTCTACGGCTTGATCTATCTGATCGAGGCCGTCGCGTTCGACCTTCCGCCGCGTTTTGAAGCCCTGGCTCGCTTGCAGCCTCTTCGTAGTCTGCATTTCGAGTACATCGTAATGTTCGTGATGATAGGCGGCTTTCTCGGGGAGTATGTGCTGCAAAATTACATTTGGCGCTGGCTGCTCTTATTCATCCCCTTGAGTGTGGGGATGTTCCTGGCGCAGCGCGCACTTTTTCCCGCGAGTGCGCATCTGGAATGGCCGGGTCGCGCATCCAAAAATCCATGGGCGCAAGCCTTTGTTTGGATTCGGCGAAACACCCCGGTGGATGCGGTTTTCGCTCTCGATCCCTACTACATGGATATTGCGGGCGAAGACGAGGTTGGATTTCGCTGTCTGGCCGAGAGAAGCCGTCTGGCCGATGGAGTAAAAGACAATGGCGTGGTCAGCATGTTTCCTCCGTTGGCTGAAGAATGGTGGGCACAGGTGGAAGATCAAACGCCATGGAAAAAGTTTGGTCCAGAGGATTTCGCGCGGCTGAAAACTAAATATGGCGTGGACTGGGTGGTGGTGCAACCAGCGCAAGGTACGGGCCTGAATTGCCCTTATCAGAACAATACGGTCCAAGTTTGCCGGGTTCCTTAGTGAAGATGAAAGAAGACGACAATCCAGGAAATCGGCGTTTGGACAATCTGCCTTCCTGCACATTGATAGGCTAACAATCGTAGTTAGGAGAAACTTTTCCGAATGTCAACCGCCCAAGCAGTTCAGGAGCTTTTTCGGGAAACAGACCGGCTGTTTCCCTATGAGAAGTGGACGCCGCGATTGCCCGCTTTGGCCATGGTATATCGCGAGAATCAGCCTTGCCCGCACATTCTGCTGAAAGATTTTCTTGCTCCCGCGACCGCTCTGGAAATGTCCAGGCAATTTCCCCAAACCGCCAGCCATGCTTGGACGCAATACAAGCACGCCAACGAAAACAAGCTGGGAATGGCGAAGCGCCAGCTCTTTCCGCCGGCCCTCGCCGCCGTGACCGACGAACTGAACTCGCTGGAGTTTGTGGCCTGGATCTCGAAATTAACTGCAATCCCGAATCTGATTTCGGATCCAATGTTGGAGGGCGGTGGTCTGCACCAGTCGGGACGGGGAGGATATTTAAACGTGCATACGGATTTTTCCATGCACCACTTCCATGCCAACTGGCGCCGTCGCGTGAATCTGATTCTTTATCTTAATCCCGGATGGCGCGAAGAGTGGGGCGGAGCCCTCGAGTTGTGGGAGCAGAATATGACGCGTTGCGCCGCGAGGTATGCGCCGTTGCTGAATCACGCCCTCATTTTCACCACGGATGAACGGTCATTGCATGGGTTTCCAGACCCTCTAACTTGCCCGGTTGGCCAGTCGCGCAAGAGTCTGGCTTTGTACTACTACACTTTTGAGAACGATAGGAAACTTGCAGGACATTCCACCGATTATTTTGCGCGGCCTCAGGATGGCTGGCGAAAGTCGGCGATGATCTGGTTGGATAAGAAGGCGGTCGATCTATATTCGCGAGCTAAAGTGCGTTTTGGATTCTCCGACGCGTTAGCCAGCAAAGTCCTGGGGTTCTTGTCGGGGAAAAAGTAAATCGAAAACTTGCTTTGCAGCCGGAAGAAAAATCAGCAGCAGCTTCCTCTAGGCCGGACGCGCCGTTCTTCGCGCGTAATACGTGGGATAACCAGCCTCAAGCTTGCGCCCTTGGTCGCTGAAACGAGGCAAATGAATCAAACCAGCCTTCTGCAACGCAAATTGCAACGTGGTGGCCAGCACGCCAAAACCGTACTTCACGCTGCGGCGGAAGTTGATTGACGACGCCTCCTCGAAATACTTGGTAGGGCACGAAACTTCTCCGATGCGAAAACCGAAGTGCACGCACTGTGCGAGCATCTGATTATCAAAAACAAAGTC
>JBAVUV010000907.1:0-6050 GCA_049696955.1 Candidatus Sulfotelmatobacter sp.
CATTCACCCGTTTCGCATTCTCAGTCGACCTGTTGATAGAGATGCTTCAGCCGTACGCCGGCGTACAGTCTGCTGAGATTTTTTTTACGAACTTCGCAACTTTTCTTGACAGATGCCATCGTATTGATTATTCATTAGCCCACCGAAGAGGCTGTCGTAAATGCAGCACACCCTGGCCAAACCTTTCGACACCGCCACTCTGCTAGGTTTCATCGATCCCGAGAGAAAAGCGGTCTATTTTCCTGAGAAGCAGATCATATTCTCGGAGGGCGAACGCAGCGACTCGATCTTCTACATCCAGAGAGGCACTGTGAAGCTCACGGTGACGTCCAAACAAGGCAAGGAAGCGATCATCGGGGTTTTCTCTCGCGGAGATTTCTTCGGCGAGAGCTGTATCGCTTCAGATCAACCTGTCCGTCTTTACAATGCGGTAACGCTCACTGAAGTGCGTGCAGTGAAAATCGGGCGCTCAGCAATCATCCGCCTTCTGTTGAGAGGAGGTAACGCTTGTTATGCCTTCGTTACGTACCTGCTTGACCGCAACGCGCGCATGTCGTCGGACTTGGTTAATAATCTCATGGACTCCAGTGAGGAACGGCTAGCCCGCGCCCTCTTCTACCTGGCACAGCCGGGGAGGATTGATTCGGCGGCGAAAGTCAGTCAGCAAACGCTGGCAGAGATGATTGGCACAACGCGGCAACGCGTCAACGTCCTGATGAAACGTTTTAAGAAGTTAGGACTCATCGAATACGGCCATGGATTGAAAGTTCACACTTCTCTCCGCAGTGTTTTTAGAAATGAGTGATCGACTGTCCGCTTTGTGACTGCATCCCGGGAGTGGAGTGGTCAAATGGTCGAAGACCCAGTCGGCGGCAGTACAATAAGGACAGGTTTGCTGGGGAAATATGCCGGTAATTCGAAATTGCAAAGTTTGTGGGCGGATGAATCGCATTCCGGCGGCGCACCTTGCCGACACTGGACGCTGCGGCGCCTGCAAAGCGCCACTGCCGCCGGTGGACGAGCCGTTAGAAGTTGATCCTCAACTGTTCGATGAAATCATTCAAACCGCTCGCGTGCCGGTGCTGGTGGATTTCTGGGCTGCATGGTGCGGGCCGTGCAAAATGGCAGCCCCCGAAGTTGCGCGAACTGCCGCCGATATGGCGGGACGGGCGGTAGTTGTCAAGCTCGATACTGAACGCTATCCGGAAGTTGCTTCCCGATTTAATGTTCGAGGCATTCCAAACTTCATCGTCTTCAACGGCGGACATCCTGTGACGCAGCAAGCGGGACTGGTCGGCCACGAACAGATGGAGGCCTGGTTGAACTCTGCAATTCCTGCATCCGCCAGATAGCTCGGAACCAACTGACTGTGTTCCTCGTACTTCTATACTCAAGCCGCGCGGGGCAGGTGCGAAACTGTCGAAAGTTCCGAACGCGATTGCAGCGCTTGCAGAATGTGAGCCCGGCTCATCACGCCCGCAATCTTTCCATTAACGAGAACGGGAAGCTGATGGACATCTTCCCGGCTCATCATTTCCAGCGCTTCCAAGGCTGGCGTGTCAGGTGCGACAAAGTGAATCTTGTCAACCGAGCGCATGACGTCGCCGACAGTCTTGAATGGCCATGTACTCCCATCCACTTCGCGGATTTCTTTAGGGGTAACCATTCCCAGCAATTGACCGTTTTCCATAACCAGGAAACAACGGTTGCCGCTTCGCATCAATCGCTGATTCACGAACTCCTGCAGAGACATATTAGGACTTACGGTTTCGTAGCTGGTTGACATCAAATCTTTTACTTTTAATCCGCTGAGAAGCGTTCCAGTGCGAACCTGCAGGTAAGTCGCACTCGCCGCCTGCAGCAGAAACCAACCAATGAAGGCAAGCCAAAGTCCTCCCAGGCCGGCCCCTTCGAAAAAGCGAAAGATGCCAAGACCAATGAAGACCACGGCAATCGCTTGCCCCACCCGCGCTGCCACGCGAGTGGCTCGCTCCACGTTACCCATAGCCCACCACAAGATAGCTCGCAGCACGCGGCCACCATCCAGCGGGAAACCGGGAATCATGTTGAAGGCGGCCAAAGCGAGATTGATATACCCGAGCCAGACCAACAGCGCCGTTCCAGGAGTTGCAGGCGAACTGCCCCGGGTCCAGCCGGAAGCGGAAGCGAGAGCCAGCAAAATGAAGCCTAAGACCGCACTGGTGATGGGCCCGGCGATTGCCATCCAGAACTCTGTCTTAGGATCGGTCGCTTCCTTCTCCATCTGAGCGACTCCGCCTAACAGGAATAAGGTGATCTTGTGGATCGGCAGCCCACGCATCCTTGCCACCAAGGCATGCGACAACTCGTGGGCGAACAGACAGGCAAAAAAAAGCGCACCGGTGAGAATCGCCGTGCTCCACACAACTGTTTCACTCCACGCCAGATTCGTGGCATGGAACTCGCCGGCCAATGAAAACGTTATGAGCAACGCGATGACAAGCCAGCTATAGTGAAGCCCCAACTCCACTCCGAAAACAGTACCAATCTTAATCTGAGATTTCACAAGCGTGCCTCATTCCAGAACTGTTGGATCTTGAAAAAGTCTTTACCACCTGAATCAAACCAAACCTAAACAGCTCCTTTTTGTTTAGATGCCATTGTCGGCACTCTTGATTGCGTCGGATTCTATTCTGCGGTCTCGTGCCCTGCGCTCCTTCAGCATAACGACCGCAATTTGAATGCTTCCCCTCCCGGAAGTAACATCTAGTCATGCCCGTCGAAACAGAAATAACCCAGGCCCCGGCATCCATTCGCGCTCCGCGCGGCAACTCTATCACTTGCAAGAGCTGGCAGCAGGAAGCGGCTATGCGCATGCTGATGAACAACCTTGACGCTGACGTCGCGGAGCGCCCGCAAGATCTGGTCGTATACGGCGGGACCGGCCGCGCGGCGCGCAGTTGGGAGGCCTATCACGCAATTGTAGCGACCCTGAAAAAGCTCGAAAACGACGAGACTCTGCTGGTGCAATCCGGCAAACCGGTGGGTGTGTTTAAGACGCACGATCATGCCCCGCGCGTGCTCATCGCAAATTCGAATTTGGTGGGGCACTGGTCGAACTGGGAGACGTTCAACGAACTGGAGCGTGCCGGGCTGATGATGTACGGGCAGATGACGGCGGGTTCGTGGATTTACATCGGCTCACAAGGTATCGTGCAGGGGACGTTTGAAACTTTCTCCGCGGCGGGAGAAAAGCATTTCGGCGGAGATCTAGCGGGCAAGTTGATCGTCTCGGGCGGCATGGGCGGCATGGGTGGAGCACAGCCGATGGCCGCGACCATGACGGGCGCCGCCTTTCTCGGAATAGACGTTGATCCGGAGCGTATCAAAAAGCGCCTGAAGACCGGCTACTGCGACTTCATGGTGACAACGCTCGATGAAGCGCTACGCATTTTGAAGAATGCGGTGCGCAAGAAAGAAAATGTTTCCGTCGGTCTGGTGGGAAATTGCGCCGACGTGATTCCGGAGTTGGCCGCGCGCGGCGTGGTTCCTGACATTCTCACCGATCAGACCTCAGCACATGATCCACTCAACGGGTATGTGCCCAACGGCATGACACTTTCTGAGGCCGTCGAGTTGCGAAAAAAAGATCCCAAGGCATATCAGGAAAAATCTCTGGACGCGATTGCGGCCCATGTGGAAGGCATGTTGCGCCTTCAGAAGATGGGATCGGTCACGTTCGACTATGGCAACAACATCCGCACCTTCGCCTTTAATCGCGGCGTGAAGAATGCGTACGATTTTCCTGGATTCGTGCCCGAGTATATTCGTCCGCTATTTTGCGAAGGCCGGGGACCGTTCCGCTGGGTGGCGTTGTCTGGTGAGGCCTCGGACATTCATATCACCGACGATCTGGTTCTCGAGCTATTTCCCAAAAACCGCATTCTCCGGCGCTGGATTGACCTGGCCCGCAAGCGCATTAAATTTCAGGGTCTGCCTGCCCGCATCTGCTGGCTGGGTTATGGCGAGCGCGCACAGTTTGGCCTCGCAATAAACGACCTGGTGAAAAAAGGAAAGATCAAAGCACCGATCGTAATCGGCCGCGATCATCTCGACTGCGGCTCGGTGGCTTCTCCCTTCCGCGAAACCGAGAGCATGAAAGATGGATCCGACGCGGTGGCCGACTGGCCCCTGCTGAATGCGATGCTGAACACTGCCGCGGGCGCTTCGTGGGTGTCGATTCACAATGGCGGTGGCGTGGGCATTGGATACTCGTTACACGCCGGGCAAGTCACAGTGGCCGACGGTACCGACATGATGGCCAAGCGCATCGAGCGCGTGCTGACCACCGATCCAGGCATGGGAATTATTCGCCACGCGGACGCGGGATACGACGAGGCCAAGGAATTTGCGAACAAAGCAGGCGTGAAAATACCCATGGGCAAGTAGCGTCCCGACTCAGTTCACTCGACGTTTGGGAAAAAAAACTGAAGCCGTTTCACCTGCTAGACTGTTCACTGCTTGAAATCAAACCGAAAGTCCAAAGCAAACTCTGCGCGGGCGCTGTTATTTATCGATATCAGCCAGCTGCTGACGCTTCGGTGGAACCCTGATCAGCCTAGCCCGCGCCGTGGTTCCGGCCTGAAGGAACTCGGCATCATCAAAGATGGCGCTGTCCTTTGCCTAGGCGGGAAATTTGTTTCCGTCGGTACCACCAAAGACGCGCTCCGCGATCCCTGGCTGAAGAAGAACCGCAAGAACATTATCGAGATCGATTGTGCAGGCAAAGTCGTTCTGCCCGGCTTTGTCGATTCGCATACTCATCCTGTCTTCGTCAGCCCGCGGCTGGTCGATTTTGAGAAACGCATCGAGGGCGCATCGTATGAGGCAATCGCTGCAGCCGGCGGCGGAATCAGGTCGAGTGTGGAGGGCGTACGTACGGCAGGTCGGCGAATCCTAACGGAAAAAGTTCTAGCCGCACTGCACGACATGGCTGCGCACGGCACGACAACGGTCGAGGCCAAGTCGGGATATGGGCTGACCACTCAATCAGAAATAAAATCTCTGCAGGCGATCCGTGATGCCGCCTCTCAGTGGCCCGGAACGGTCATTCCCACGCTCCTGGGCGCGCACGTGGTGCCAAGAGAATTTCAAGGTCGTTCACAACAGTATGTTGATCTCGTCTGTAAAGAGATGATCCCGCAATCGGCGAAGAGCAGGCTCGCGCAGTTTGTTGATGTCTTCTGCGACCAAGGCGCGTTTACCGCCGCCGAGACGGCGCAGGTTTTTGCAGCTGCGGAACTATACGGCCTCCATGTGCGCGCCCACATGTGCCAGCTCTCGGAAACGTCTCTGCGTCCGTTTTTGCGCTTCAATCCTGCTTCCTTTGATCACATGGATCACGTAAACGAAGACGATATCAGCGAATTGGCGAAACACGATACGGTCGCCACTCTCGTGCCCGGAGCAAATTACTTCCTGGGACTGAAGGACTATCCGCCCGCGCGGAAATTTATCGACGCGGGCGTGCCGGTCGCGCTGGCAACCGACTACAACCCCGGCACATCGCCAACTTTGAGCATGCCGATGGCGATGTCGTTGGCCTGCACGCATATGAAAATGTCTCCCGCAGAGGCGATTTCGGCGGCCACGATCAGCGGGGCGTGGGCTTTGCGGTTGGCGGAACGCAAGGGCTCGATCGAGCCTGGTAAAGATGCTGATCTAACCGTCTTCGCGGTAAAAGATTACCGTGAGATTCCTTACTGGTTCGGCGTGAACCGCTGCGAAATGACAGTCATGAATGGGGTGCTGGAACGTTCGCAATCACGCGCGAATCAGCTTTGCAAAAGATAAGGCAGTGATTAAGCCGAACGAATTTTTCAGGCATGCGACTTCGTCGAGACCTGGGCAACCTTGGCGCGCCGATAGATCAGACCAGCGGCTACACCGAGCACTTGAGCACACGCCCGCGCAGCGAGCAGCGCCGGGGAAAGCAGTCCGACAATTGGATCTTTCCTGACCGCCCGAAGCGCGTATGGCAGCGTGCTAACCACGAAAGTAGCCAACACAAT
>JBAVUV010000908.1:0-7540 GCA_049696955.1 Candidatus Sulfotelmatobacter sp.
CGTAACCTCCTGCCGCGCCCGGGCGCGCGTCCGCGACGGCAATCCCAGGATGCGAATAACTCCCTCCGCATCCTTCTGGTCGTAACTATCACCCATCGTGAACGACGAGAGATCAGTCCGATAGAGCGAATGCTCGGACTGCCGGCTCACCACGGAAACATTTCCCTTGTACAAAGATAAAGTTGTGGTACCCGTCATTTCTGTCTGCGTGCTGTCGACAAATGCATCCAGCGCCTCGCGCAGCGGCGTAAACCACAGCCCGAAATAAACCAGCTCCGCATACTTGAGCGCGACATGCTGTTTAAAGTGTGAGACTTCGCGTTCCAGGCACAGCGCCTCCAGTTCGCGATGCGCCGCAATCAACAGCGTTCCGCCCGGCGTTTCATAGCAGCCCCGCGACTTCATCCCCACGAAGCGGTTTTCCACTAGATCAACGCGACCGATGGCATTCCGCGATCCAATCTCGTTCAGCAGTTCGACCAGCGATACAGGATCCAGCTTCATCCCATTTACCGAGACGGGATTTCCTTTCTCGAAGCCGATGCTTACCTGCTCTTCCTTATCCGGAGCCTCTTGCGGGGACCGCGTCATCTGCCACGTAGTCGCCAGCGGAGCATTCGCGGCATCTTCCAGTTCTCCACCTTCATGGCTGAGGTGCCACAGATTGCGGTCGCGGCTATGAATTTTTTCCCGGCTCGCAGCTACTGGAATGCCGTGCTGTTCGGCGTAATCGAGACAATCTTCCCGCGACTTCAAAGACCACTCCCGCCACGGCGCGACCACCTTCAACTCCGGCGCAAGCGCCTGATACGTCAATTCAAAGCGAACCTGGTCGTTACCCTTGCCGGTACATCCATGCGCCACAGCCGTCGCGCCCTCGCGCAATGCCACTTCCACCTGATGTTTCGCGATCACCGGACGCGCTAATGATGTGCCCAGCAAATACTTGTGCTCGTACACCGCACCCGCGCGTAGCGCCGAAAAAACATATCCCGTCAAAAACTCTTCGCGCAGATCCTCCACCACGACCTTGCTCGCGCCCGTGGCATAGGCCTTCTCGACCACCGCTTCAATGTCGTCGCCCTGACCCACGTCGCCCACCATGGCAATCACGTTGTACGCGTAATTTTCCTTGAGCCATGGAATGATGATCGATGTATCGAGCCCACCAGAATAAGCAAGAACAATTTTTTCAGGCATGAGCACTCCTCGCGGGCAGACGATCACCGCCGCCCAGCAATAAATAAAGAATAGCCTTTTGCACGTGCAGCCGGTTTTCCGCCTGCTCAAAAATCACAGACTGTGCCGAATCCATCACCTCGTCAGTTACTTCCAAACCACGGTGCGCGGGAAGACAGTGCATGAACACCGCATGCGGCGCGGCTTCCGCCATGAGTTCAGCGTTCACCTGAAACGGTGGAAAGATGCGTGACCGCTCAGATTCTTGTTCTTCCTGACCCATGCTGACCCATGCATCCGTGTAAACAGCATCAGCTCCCGCCACTGCCTCATGTGGATCGTTGAGCAACAAAATCTCAGCACCGGTCTCCTCGGCAATCGCCCGCGCGTTAGCGACAATCTGCGGATCAGGCTCATATCCTGGTGGCGTGGCCACTCGGATCGAAGACCCCAGACACGCGCATGTAAGCAGCAACGAATGCGCCACGTTGTTGCCGTCTCCGACGTATGCCAGGCAGCGGTCTTTCACATCTCCGAATCGCTCGATAAACGTTAAATAATCCGCCAGCGCCTGGCAGGGATGCTCGCGATCGCTGAGCGCGTTAATCACCGGAACCCGCGCGTACTTCGCCATCCCCTCGATCGTCTGGTGCGAAAACGTGCGCAGCACAATCACATCCACCCACCGCTCCAGATTGTGCGCCACGTCACTCAAAGTCTCGCGGGCGTCAAGCCGCTCCTGCCTCTGGTCCACAAACATAGCCGTCCCGCCCAGGCCCGCCATCCCCGCTTCGAACGTCAACCGCGTCCGCAAAGAAGGCTTCTCGAAAAACATCACCATCTGCTTGCCACTCAGCGCCTTTCGAAAGTCGGCCGGACGCGCCTTCATCACTCCGGCGAGATTCAAAACCGCATCCACTCCGGCAGCGCCCAGATCGCGCGTCGAAACTAAATCCGGACACCAGAACGCTTGCGGCGCTCTTGCAGACGCGGTCGCCACTCTACCCTGCACGTGACTATTCAACTTTGTCTCCTCTTTTTGTCCCTGCATATTCGTCCGTCTCAACTTCGGACGGACGGCCATTTGCGACCTCATAAATACGTCACCTCCGTACCGCACGAAAGCTTGGTCAAATAAAACTGTGGCAGCACCTCCACTTCCGCCGCCGGCAAAATACGCACTCGTCCCACGCCTTGTTTCAGCGCCATGCCGCATGCGTGCAGCTTGGGCAACATGCCGCCGCTGATAATCGAACTGGCCTCCAGTTCGGCCGCTTTCTTCGTGCTCAGCCACGGCATCACGCTTCCCGACGCATCTCTCACACCTGGCACGTCAGTTAGAAAGATCAGCGTGTTCGCATGGCAAACCGCCGCGCATGCCGCCGCCATTTCATCCGCATTCACGTTGTAATATTGGCCGTCAGCTCCAAGCGCCAGCGAAGCCATCACCGGAATCCCGCCCTGGCGCCACAGCGCCTCGATCCAGCACGGTTCCGCGAAACAAATCTCGCCTACAAATCCCAGGTCTTTTCCATGAAGATATTTCTTTCGCGCGCGAAACGTCATCCCATCTCCGCCACAGAATCCAATCGCGGGCATGCCCGCTGCCTGAATCGCCGCGACAAGGTTTTTATTGACGATTCCTCCAAGCACCATCAGCGCCGTATCCCGCGTCTCCGCATCGGTTACGCGCAGCCCTTCTACGAATTCGCTTTTCTTCCCCAGTCGCTCCAGCATGCGAGTGAGCGCACCGCCGCCGCCATGCACCACAGCCACGCGATGACCATCCTGCGCCAACTCTGCGATCGACTGGGCACACTTGCGCAACGTGGCCGCATCGTCAATCGCCGCTCCACCAACTTTCACCACGATCGTCACTGCAATCCCTCCCGCTCTTCCCAGCCGTACATCAGATTCATGTTCTGCACCGCTTGTCCGGCAGCACCCTTCAGCAAGTTGTCCACGCAGGAAACCAGCACCAGACGCTGTCCATCCTCCGCCAGACAAAAACCCAGGTCGCAATAATTTGTGTGCAAAGAAAACTGCAGCTGCGGCAACTGCGGCGTCGCAAACACTCGCACCCAATGCTTGCCGGAATAAAAATCACGCAGGCACGCCTCCACTTCCGCTGCTTTCATCGCCCGCTTCAGCCGCACATAGATGGTCGACAAAATGCCGCGCGGAATCGGCAGGAGATGCGGCGTAAAAGTAAGCTCTGCGTCGTCCAGCCCCAACTGCTCAACCATCTCTCCCAGATGCCGGTGATTGAACACTGCGTAAGCGGAAAAATTATCGGCCACCGAAACAAAATGAGTACGGGACGTCGGCGCCTTACCCGCTCCCGATACTCCCGACTTCGAGTCGGAAATAATTCCGTGCCCGCGATCGATCAGGCCGCCCCGGAGCAGTGGCGCCAAAGCCAGAATCACTGAGGTCGCATAGCAACCCGGGTTGGCCACCAACTGCGCCGTCGCAACATCATCGCGATTCAGTTCCGGCAATCCGTATACTGCCTTCGCCATCAACGCTGCGGCCGTCGCCGCATCCGCATCCTGAAAGGAATAGATCGCGCGATGCTGCGCCTGTTTCAGCCTCCAGGCTCCGCTCAGGTCGATCACCCGCAATCCCTGCGCAACCGCCTCCGGCACCAGCGATCGCGAAGCCTCATGCGGCGTAGCCAGAAATAGCAATTCCACGCCTTGATGTTTCAACTCAGCCCACGAGAACGCTCGCAACGGATAACCTCCATTGCCTGACAATTCCGGAAACACCTCCGCTAAATCCGCCGGACCGTCACCACTCCCTTCGCGCCGCAGCAACGCTGGCTTTTCCAACCGTGGATGGCGTTCGAGAATTCGTGTCAACTCCAGCCCTGAATACCCGCTGGCCCCGAGCACCGCGCTTCTAAGCTTCACCGCCATCAGCCGAGCATCTCCTCAATGCGCGCTGCCACCTTCCGGGCAGCATCCTTATCGGGACAAATAATCAGAATCGTGTCGTCCCCCGCAATCGTTCCCACCATCTCTTCCCACTCCTGTTCGTCTATCGCGGCCGCAACCGGCTGCGCGCTGCCTACAATTGTTTTCAACACCAGCAGGTTCTGGGCCGGACGCACATCCAGCACGAACTCCCGAACTAACCGCTGCACTGGCGGCAAAGCCAAACCGGTACCGCCATCTCCTTGGGGCAACGTGTAACCATTCGCCGCCTTGCTTAAATTCAAATCCCGAATATCCCGCGACAGCGTCGCCTGCCCCACCTTGAACCCCCGCTTGCGCAAAGCCCGCTGCAAATCTTCCTGGCTGGCAACCGGGCCCTGCCTTAACGCTTCCAACACCGCTCTCTGCCGCAGCACTTTATTCATTATGAATATTTATTCACAAGGATGAATAAATATTCTTCTATCTTACAGACCGTACCCCTGCTGTCAAGGGGAAATACCCTTAGCTCTCACACTTTTAGTTACCGTCGGCGTAAGCTCGGCGTTGAAGAGATCTTTGGGAAAATGAAACGTGTAGCGCAGCCTTGAATCCTTGCTAGACTACTCGCGGTCCGAACGCAGACTTGCCGAGATGGAATCGTCCTGAATGAACAAGCCACCAACCTTACTTGCCGAACTGATCGCTGAGTTCCTCGGAACCTTCGTCCTGATCCTCTTCGGCACTGGCGTCGTTGCCATGGTCGTTCTATTTCCCGCGAACACTCCATCGGCCACCGTTCACGGCGGCTACACCAACATCACCCTGGGTTGGGGACTCGCTGTCACCATGGGAATCTACGTGGCGGGAAAAGTTTCCGGCGGCCATCTCAATCCCGCCGTCACGCTCACCCTCGCTGTCTTTCGTAATTTTCCCTGGCGCAAAGTCGTACCCTATTCCATCGCGCAAACCGCCGGAGCATTCCTTGCCGCGGCTCTGACTTATCGAAACTATCTCCCGGCATTCCACCAGGTCGATCCCCAGCTGGAAAGAACTGCAGGCGTCTTCACAACTTTCCCTGCCTTCCCCGCGTGGCCGCAAGCCGGATTTCTCGATCAAGTTATCGGCACTGCTCTGCTGCTATTGCTCGTGCTGGCGATCACGGACGAATTCAACGTCCCACCCGGAGCCAACCTCGCACCTCTGATGATCGGCCTGGTGGTCGTTGCCATTGGTATGAGTTTCGGCGGCATGCATGGATATCCCATCAACCCCGCTCGCGACTTCGGCCCGCGCCTTTTCACAGTAGTAGCCGGATTCAAAAACAATGGACTCACGGATGGTTCTCGAGTCTGGTTGGTGCCGATCGTTGCGCCACTGCTGGGCGGACTGGTCGGCGCCGCAATCTATGATTTCGGGATTCGAAGATTTCTGCGTGCGTCCCAGGGTTCGTCATAATAGGGGTCGTCATAATTTGGAGACGCCGAAACAGGAGGCCTCTTGAGTTACATTCTGGCTCTCGACCAGGGCACGACCAGTTCGCGAGCCCTCTTGTTTGATCACGAAGGCCGCGTCTGCTCCGTCGCGCAGCGCGAGTTCACGCAACTTTTTCCCCAGCCCGGATGGGTGGAACACGATCCCGCGGAAATCGCCGCATCCCAGTTCGCCGTCGCTCTGGAGGCGTTAGCCCGCGCTCAAGTCCAGCCCAGCGACGTTGCCGCCATCGGCATCACCAACCAGCGCGAAACCGCGATCGTCTGGGATCGCACCACGGGCAAGCCCATCTATAACGCCATTGTCTGGCAGGATCGCCGCACCTCTCCATTTTGCGCAGAGCTCAAAGCGCAAGGCCATGAAAGTCTGATTCAGCAACGTACCGGCCTGTTGATCGACGCATATTTCTCCGCCAGCAAAATTTCCTGGATTTTGGATCACGTTCCCAACGCCCGCTCACTTGCCGAAGCGAACCGGCTTGCGTTCGGCACCGTAGATACCTGGCTCATTTGGAACTTGACCGGCGGACGTCTGCACATCACTGACGCCAGCAACGCCTCCCGCACCATGCTATTCAATCTCTCTTCCGGAAGTTGGGATGACGATCTCCTCGCACTCTTTCGGATTCCGCGCTCGATGCTGCCCGCGGTTCATCCCTCCAGCGAGGTCTACGCCGAAGTGAGCGCCGTCTCCGGCCTGAATGGCATCCCCATCGCTGGCATCGCTGGCGATCAGCAAGCCGCACTCTTCGGGCAAAAATGCTTTCGTCCCGGCGTCACGAAAAATACCTACGGCACAGGATGTTTCATGTTGCAGAGCACGGGAACTCGCGCCGTTGCATCTACAAATCGCCTGCTCACAACCGTTGCCTGGAAAATAGGCGACGTAACCAACTACGCACTCGAGGGCAGCGTGTTTGTCGGCGGCGCCGTGGTTCAGTGGCTCCGCGATGGCCTGGGCATTATTCGGACATCATCGGAAGTAGAAGCTCTCGCCAGTTCCGTTCCCGATAATGGTGGAGTCTATTTCGTCCCGGCATTCGTCGGCCTGGGCGCTCCGCACTGGGATTCCGACGCCCGCGGCTCAATCTTCGGACTCACCCGCGGCAGCACAGCAGGCCACATCGCGCGTGCCGCCCTCGAAAGCATTGCGTTTCAAGTCGCCGATCTCATGGACGCAGTTCAAACCGATACTCGCACTCCACTCACCGAGCTGCGCGTGGATGGTGGCGCCTCTGCCAACAATGCTCTCATGCAATTTCAGGCCGACATTCTCAGCGTGCCCGTTGTGCGTCCTGCCATCACGGAATCAACCGCGCTGGGCGCAGCCTTTCTGGCTGGACTGGCCGTGGGCTTCTGGAAGGATTTGCACTCAATTTCTGATTTGCCGGGCGAGGCGCACCGGTTCTCACCGCGCATGCCGCAGTCGCAAGTAGACCAATTGCGCCGCCGCTGGAACGAAGCAATCTCCCGCACTCGCGATTGGGAGCACTCTTCCGCCCCAACCTCGAACGCCGGAAAATAGCTCAATAAGAAATTATTAAAGCTTCCTTTGAGCAACGACTTACATCCTACGTCTTAGTCCAAAGGAGATCCTATGAAGAAAGCTTTGTCAGGACTTCAAACAGTGTCAACAGTCCTGGGCGCGGTTGGATTGCTCTTCGCCGGATATATCATTATTAATTCGCTGCCCGATTTACGTCGTTACATGAAGATCAGCACCATGTAGGATTGCATGCGGATTTGCCTCCCATGTTGAGGGGTCGCAGTTCGAGACGCCGCTAAAGTAGCATGCCCATAGATCATCCAAGTCATAGATCATCCAAGTTAAGATCATCACTGGATGCCAACAGCCCCGTGGAAGAGCGGCGCTTCAGCGCCGCGAAAGCTGCTTTTAATCATTTGTGGGCTTCAGCCCCCTAATCACCGCCGCCTTCGCCACTCCAACAT
>JBAVUV010000909.1:0-1772 GCA_049696955.1 Candidatus Sulfotelmatobacter sp.
CTCAAACAGGAGGAGGTATACGGGGCTGACTATCGCGATCTAGAAGACGCGCGAAGCCGCATCGGCGAGTTTCTGGAGCAGGTGTATAACCGGCGCAGATTGCATTCTGCGTTACGATATCTAACACCGGAAGAATTCGAGCAGGCCAGCTAGGCTCGCGGAAGTGACGGCACTGATGGAAGCGGTGGAAAACCAAAGAACGGTTTACCACCGCTCCCACAGGCCTTGGAAATCCCTTCGGGATATTCCACATTCCCGCGGCCCGGCGACTGCTTAAAGATATAAAAAACAAACAAAACCGGCCGAGGTGTCCCCGAATTAATCGCCTCCCAGCGTGTATCAGCTCAGGGGTGCAGTCCAAAAGTATTCCCTCAGAATAGCTTGGGGAAATAGGTGGTCTCCCCGCATTCCCCCTGCCAGACGGCGAGCGAGGAGAGGCATCGCGTGAGCTAGGATTTTCGGTACCGCTTCCAATCCTTCTCGACCTGCTGCGCCATGCGCGCAGCCGCGTCCGGCAGCCACTTCGGCTTTCGCTTGCGCAGATCTTTTTGAATGTTGGTTACCTGGCGGCCGGTGCCAAGATGGACGTTGGCCGCTTCTGAGCCCATTGCCCGCAGCAACTTGGATTCGTCGGCGTGCCGGGACAGGCTTTGAATATCGATGGGATTGGAGTCGGGCGAAAGACGGCGAATCAACCAGGATCCTTCGATTACCTGGAACGGGTCAACGGAACGGATTGCGGAACTGATGGCCGCCTCGTAGAGAGATTGGTTTTTCCCGCGTTCGTTTGCCAGCCAGACGCAGGCCGAGGGCATCATCGCCTTCGCTTCCCGGGCGATGAAGCCACCTTCCCAGTCACCAATGGCGACAAACCTTTCCTGACCGAGACTGCCTAAGCCGGCCTGACGGCGAACCACCTTGTATTCCATCCTGGAATCGGGCAGCGTTTTTTCGAGCGCCCGCTTCACGTTCGCAGCCAGGGGACGCCGGACCGGCGGCAAGCGGTTGAGCTTGCTCCAGAAGTCAGGCGGCGGCTTGAAGCTGTCCACGCCTAACTTGCCCAGCTTTTGCTCACGCTCGGCGAGGACGATCGGGCTTCCTCCGGCGGCGAGCGATTGCCGATAGCCTTCGAGGATGGCTTCGCAACCATCCTTGAACTTGATGGAGAGGCTCTCGTTCTCGACGACGATTTTCAGGCTGGCCGCCAACCGCACCAGGTCGTTGGTGTAGGGGAGCGGGTAGGCCTCGTCGAAGTCGTCCACACCCCAACACAGGCGGCCCTCCGCATCTCTCCAGGTGCCGAAGCTGTTGACGTGCAGATCGCCTACGGAGAGGACTTTTGGCGCGTCGCACACCTCGGCGCAGACCGATGGCCACTGTTGCGCCCAGCGATAGAAGGTGCCGCGCAGGAAGAGGAAGGGATCTTGCTTCATTTGCTCGTGCTTGAGGCGTAGATCGGAGGACACGACCTCGGTACAGTTGCGCATCCATGCTTCATAACTCGCGGTGGCGCGGTCGAAGGTTAGTTCTGCTCCGCGGGGGGAGCCGGTCTTCATTTGCTTCCTGGCTTGCTTCTTGCTGGTGCGCTTGCTTTTCATGACCCGCCTGGTGATTGTTAAGGGAATGTTAATAGCTCATGTATCGGACGCGTTTTGAGCCGCTTAAGTTGTGCCGGCTCGACAGGCAGTTCCTAGAGGGACCCCGCATACTAGTCGTTGACGGATACGAAGGCCCAGCACTGCGGGAATTTGTTCGGCGTTCCTGTGTTTGAC
>JBAVUV010000910.1:0-3431 GCA_049696955.1 Candidatus Sulfotelmatobacter sp.
GATAAGATAACGCTGCAGCGCAAGATTGGATGGATTGATCACGGTGGCGAAAAAAGAGAGCAAAGCAAAGAACGAGATTGACGAAAAACCACGGGAAACGACTGTGGAATTTCTTTCGTCGCTGGCCGCAGTCCTGGTGACGGGCCTGTTCATCATCACTTTTGTCGTGCAGGCATTTGAGATCCCCTCCAGTTCGATGGAGAACACGCTGCTGATCGGCGACCACGTGTTCGTGAACCGCATTCAGTTCGCTCCGAAGACTGCCTGGGTGGGCCCATTGATTCCTTATCGCCAGGTGAAGCGCGAGGATATTGTGGTTTTTCTGGCGCCTTGTGAGCCCGGATTGTATGTAGTGAAGCGGATCATCGGCGTGCCCGGCGATCGCATTCATCTGCGCAATGGCGTGGTGTACCGCAATGGCGAGGAGTTGAAAGAGCCATACGTGATTCATACGCAGGATTCGGCAATGTATCCCAATCCTTATCGCGATAATTTTCCCGCCGTGCCGCCTTCGGAAAGCTATAACGTCTATCCTTGCTGGGAGCCGGAGTTGCCCATGCACATCCAGGGGGACGATCTGGTGGTGCCACCGGGACATTATTTCGGCATGGGCGACAACCGCGATGTGAGCCTGGATAGCCGCTACTGGGGCTTCATTCCGCAGGAAAATATCATTGGACGGCCCATGTTCATTTACTGGTCATTTGAGACGCCGGCCGACCAGTACCGCAAGACCGACATAGGGGACCGCATCGGCTTCCTGGCGCATGTAGTGTTGCACTTTTTCGATGAGACGCGGTGGCGGCGAACCCTGCAGGTCGTGAAGTGAAAGTTTTGTCTTCCAAGCGGCGCATCGCCATCGCGGCGGTTGCGATTCTGCTAATCCTGTTTCTGGTGCGTCCGGGCGTTTCTCGCCTCAAGCTGCGCATTACAAACTCCATCAGCCGGGCGTTGGCACGACCGGTGGCGATAGGATCCGTCCAGTTGCGCTTTCTTCCCCGGCCGGGATTCGATCTCGAAAACGTGGTCGTGTACGAAGATGCGGCGTTCGGCGCTGAGCCCATGTTGCGAGCGGCAGAGGTGACTGCGGTAGTGCGTCTGACATCTCTGGTCCGCGGGCGCCTCGATATTTCCCGCCTGGAGTTGACTGAACCCAGTTTGAATCTGGTGCGAAGAGAAGATGGCCGCTGGAACCTTGAGGCTCTGCTGGAACGCGCGGCGCGCACTCCCATGGCGCCTACGGCTAAATCGAAGCGTGAAGCGCGTCCGGGCTTTCCTTATATTGAGGCCAGCTCCGGCCGCATCAATTTCAAGACGGGGCCCGAAAAAAGACCTTACGCACTGCTGAATGCGGATTTTGAACTCTGGCAGGAGTCAGAAAACGAGTGGGGGGTTCGACTGAAAGCCGAACCTCTGCGCACCGATATGAGCTTGAGCGACACTGGGCTGCTGCGAGTGAATGGGACGTGGCACCGGGCGGGAAGCCTGGGCGAAACGCCGCTGCGGTTCACTATCGCCTGGGAGCATGCGCAGCTGGGGCAACTCAGCAAACTGGTCTCAGGAAACGATCAGGGTTGGCGCGGCGACGTTCAGATGGAGACGACCTTAAGCGGCACTCCGGGAGCAATGCAGTTGGTCTCGGATACTGCGATTCACGACTTTCACCGTTATGACATCTCGACCAGCGAAGGGCTGGGATTAGCGGCGCATTGCGAAGCCAAGTACAGCTCCGCGGAAGGCATGATGCGCGAAATCTTCTGTAGCGCGCCCGTGGGCAGCGGCATGATCACTCTGCATGGAGACTCAGGTACGCCGGGATTGCATGTGTTGGATTTGGCGGTGAACCTGGAGAACGTCCCGGCCAATTCTGTGGCGCAACTGGCTCGGCGTGCCAAAAGAGACCTGCCGCCAGATATTGTGGCCGCCGGAAGTGTGCAGGGCAACTTCGTGATTAAAGAGTCCGGAGCATCGCCGAGAGGGCCCGAGTACGAGGGGCATGGCGAGATTATGAACCTTCACCTGCAATCTGCGAATAGCAAGGCGGAATTGGCTCCGGGCAATGTGCCTTTTACGTTGAACTCGGACCAGAGCAGTATCCACGATCCATTGCAGCATGTGGGATTCCGGCATTCGGGTGTTGAGGCGTTGCCAGCTTCGGGGGAAATGCGCTTCGAGTTCGGCCCTTTCCCACTCGCGTTGGGGCGACCGGTTCCGGCGCAGGCGCGAGGCTGGGTGGGAAGATCCGGCTACGGAATTGCGGTGCGCGGAGATGGAGAAGTGTCGCACACTTTGCGCATGGCCAGCCTGCTTGGATTGCAGGTGGTGAAGTCCGCCGCGGAAGGCGCGGTCAAAATGGATTTGCAGATTGCGGGATCCTGGGCGGGAAACGCGGCGGAAAATCCTTCAGGCTTTGCCTTGCCGACAGTTACGGGAACCGTGCAATTGCGAAACGTTCGCGCGAACTTCCGAGGGACGAATGGAGCGATCGAGATTTCTTCCGCGGAATTGAATCTTTTATCCGACGAAGCGCGCGTGGAAAAATTGAGAGCCCGGGCGGCGGATGCCGAATGGGCCGGGTCCCTGGAATTGCCACGCGGTTGCGGAACACCGGGAACATGCGTCGTTCATTTCAATTTGAATACAGATGCGTTTGACTTAAGCGGTCTGCATGAGTGGCTGGGTTCGCAACCAAGCGAGCGACGCTGGTATCAAGTGCTCACCCCGGCAGCATCAGACGTGCCGTCCTTTCTACAGAGTTTGCGGGCATCGGGAAGAGTGAGTGCAGGCCGTTTGCGGATTCACAATCTGGTCGCGGGGCAAGTTTCCGCTGCACTTAACCTCGACCATGGAAAGTTAAAGATTTCGGATCTGCGGGCCGACTTACTGGGCGGAAAACATCGCGGTGATTGGCAAGCCGATTTCACTGCTGCATCCCCGGTGTACACAGGGAATGGAACCCTGACGGGTATTTCGCTGGAGCAGATGGCCAGCGCGATGCACGATCCCTGGATTTCAGGCACCGGCGGGGGTACTTACCAGATCACGGCGTCCGGCAGAACATCTGCGGAATTTTGGCAATCGGCGGCGGCAAACCTTCGCTTCGATCTCCGGGACGCAGAACTGCCGCATATTGCACTGGCAAGCGATGATGGACCTTTGCACATTGCTCGCTGGCAGGGGAGCGCCCAACTGCGTGATGGAACCATCGAGATAGAGAAAGGCGCGCTTATTTCTTTCGCGACGGTGTACGAGGTTAGCGGCACTGCTTCGTTAGGACAAACCTTAGACTTCAAACTGATTGCAGGCGCCGAAGCGAAGTCCGCCGCAGGTTCGCTGATTTATAGCATCACAGGCCCGCTAGCCGGGCCACACGTGGCGCTGATTCCGACTCCGGAGACCCAAGCGCAGCTCAAGCCGTAGGCCTCGTAGCC
>JBAVUV010000911.1:0-2791 GCA_049696955.1 Candidatus Sulfotelmatobacter sp.
GACTTTGGCCGTGTCGTCGTTTGGGATGTGGAAAATCACAAGTTTCTCTGTGCTGCGGATACCGGACAGGGAATTGTTCATGCTGTTGCGATTTCTCCAGACGGCCAAACGCTGGCCTCTGGCGGAGAAGGTGACAAGTTTAGTCTCAAGCTCTGGCACCTCCCGGATTGTCGGCCTCTCAAACGGTATGACTCCTTCTCTGGATACATACACTCGCTGGCTTTTGACCCAAACGGCGCGTGGCTCGTTGTGTCAGATAATGCTGCTACGACACAGGTTCTCGACCTCGCTACCGGAAAGCAACTCATTTCACTCAAAGACACGTATTCTCCTGTTTTGTCTCTCGATGGAGCCATTCTATTAGCGGTTAACAAGATAGAGTTCATTCTGTGGAATACGTCCGACTGGACCAAACAACGAGCTCTGCCGCGCGCTCCAACGTATGCAATTCCCCTTGCACTGAATCCGAAAGCGGACAGTTTCCTGATCACGTCGGCCGGAACATTCCAACTCGTTCGGTTAAGCACGGGTGAGCTACTGCCAAACATTCCGGCCCAACCGCTGCCAAAATTCAACGCCGCGGCGGGGGGATTCGCAGCTTTCGACACGGCTGTGCCAGATCTTCTTTTCGGTCACAGCGACGGTCGACTTTGGGCATGGGACAGCCACACTGGCCAGACCTGTGTCTCTGAGGTGATGTATAGCGAGAGTGGTTCTCTCAATTCAAATGGAAGCATCCTGGCAGGAGCGAAAGACAATTCAATCCTTGCCAAAGGCCAATCTCCCGATGGAGTGTTGATTTGGGATACGAAGCGTCTCGCCGAAAAGTGCGGTTTTTAATCTCGCTCGGCCAAATGATTGACTGCTTTGGCCGCCGAGACCGCCACTTCTAATTCACTTGCCCACGCGGGCCCCAGAACTTCCACCAGGGACGTGATTCAGTTTTCGAATGCTCAAGGCGCTCTGGATACCACCACCCGTCGAAATGTGCCAAATAGTCCTTCCCGCGAATGTCTGTGATGCGCACAGCGCAAGTAAAGGGGTTCTCGGTGAATTGAGGAGCTGAGCGAAGCGGGCGCTGAGTGGCAATGTCGTATCGCAGCGTCAGCGTCGCGCTTTGGACGAGAGATCGGTCGGAGCCGTGCCGTTTGACGAGGTCCCAGAACCATTCTGTGTAGCGAGCCGGAACCTCTGAAATCGGTTCCGTGAGGAGTTCAGGTGGTCCGGCTTCTCTCTTTACAAAGTCGATGGTCAGGGTGTCACGCCCGGTGCGTCTTGCAAACCGCAGAATGTGGCCCATCACATAGTCGTCGCCTGCATAGTTCATCAGGCTCGTGAACGAGTGACCGATATTGTGGGCGACGCTTTTCAAGACATTGTAGCGGGCCATCGAGATTCCCAATGCCTCCAGTAAAATACACTCGAGGAACTCTCTATCGCTGACAATCAACTGGACTCGGACCATTCATGATGTATCCGCCAAAGCTCTGCCCGGAGCGCAATGGGTGGGAGCCATCGTTGAAGACCAAGCCATCTACCGATCGGATGCTGTAGCCCCGTTCGTGGCCAAAGTCGCTGAAGACATTGTATTCCACGGTAATCAGAGTTTTATCTGACGCGGTCAACTTGGCCCTAAGTTCTGGAGAGAAGACTGCGTCGTAGCAATAGCCTCCACCTACGTTTCGATAGATCACTACAGGCGGTTGACCCTTTTCATCGGTCTGGACGTTTCCCCAAGGTGCTGACCCACTGGCTGACCAATCCATCGAGTAGGTATGAATCGCAAGCTTGTTTGTCAACCCTCTGTCCAAGAGAAATGCAACCAGCACAAGACTGAGCGAGATCGCGGCAGGCATGACATTGCGAGCCGCTGGCCTTCGAAAGGACACCGCAATCAGGGCCAACGCGACGATAACGCAGAGGAGAAGGACACGATACAGAACGTCCGTTTGTCGAAAGTTCGGCAGATATTCGACTACCATCGCAGCGATTGCGAGTACTGGGAAAACGCTCAAGGTCGCCGCTAGCGATGGTCGAATCATCCAGACAAATCCGAAGGCGGTCCAGAGAACAGCACAGGGAAAGTACCAGAAGCTCGGCGCTCCCAACAAAAGCAGCAGAATAGCTAACGCCCCCGACAGGCAGAAAAAGAGACCCAGGCCAACCCTAACCCACCGGGATTCAAAGAACGCATCACGAGCCATACAAGCCAGATTATGTCGGAAAACAGGACCCAACGGGTAGCCGGATCATGGCCAGCAGTCGGCCTACGAAATCCAAGTTCCGGCGCGGCCAATAATGTGCCACGCTCCGGTTTCCTTTGAAAGATACAGGTAGGTTCCTTCCCCACACAAGCCGCAGTACGTTAGCTGCGCGTAAACAACCGCATGCTTTCCACCAAGATCGAACCCTACACGCGAGAGCGTGATTGCACCCGAACTCCTCCGCAGAAGCGCGCTGAGTTCAACGGAGTCGGGAGAATCGATTTGGCCGGAGCGAGAAGATTTGTCCAGTTGTTCCTGGCTGACCAGGATGAACTGGTGCGAAAGGCGAAATTGTGGCGGAACGTGAAACCGGAACAAATTCTTTACCGTATAGTTGGCTCGTGCGCTGAGCGGCAGGCGCAGCTTATCGGAATGAAAGTCGGAAATGCCGAAACGTCCGACAGGCTGTGTAGTGTCCAGAATCACGTAGTACGAGACATCTTCGCCGCTAAAGGCCTCGCGAATCGCGGCCTCATAGACCGCATATTCCTCGGAATTCCACTGCACAGCCCAAATGGCCAAGCAAG
>JBAVUV010000912.1:0-3336 GCA_049696955.1 Candidatus Sulfotelmatobacter sp.
ATCAAACACCCCGATAGTAGGACGCCGCTTCCTCGCCATATTCGAAACCGATCATAGCAGCGCCCGGGAATTGCCGGGAGGTCCAATCAACCTGTCATTCCGACCGAAGCCCGCGCGCTAGCGAGGGCGTAGTGGAGGAACCTGCTGTCCGTTATAGAATCGCCGAAGAACGGTATGTTCCCGGATGCCCGCATAACCGTGGAAGAGCGCCGCTTCAGCGGCCTGCCCTGAGCTCCATCGAATGGGCTGCGGAAAAAAGATAAGGGGCTTTAGCCCCCCACCGACTCAGACCTCTTGCCCGCCTCAGCAAACTCCGAACCCCCGCAACACCCCCCTGGCGGAATCGGCGCCCCATGCGGGCAAGTCCTTGGATGCCCCAAAAAAGTGCAAATCTTATCCGTCGCCTCGGGCGACAAAATATGCTCGAACTTACAAGCCTGCTGCTCAATCTCCGATTCGCTATCCATCGCCAAACTGTCGGTAAACAACCGCTCTGCCAACCGATGACGCCGGATGATGCTCCCCGCCCGCTCCCGCCCTCGCGGCGTGAGTTCCACAATCAGAGTCCCATCGCCCACCGAGGCCGAAACAGGCTTCAAAGCATCGTGACACGGATTCACAAAAGGTTTATGCCCATGCGCCAGCGGCGGATGCGGCGCCGAAACCACCAGTCCCATCTGCATCATCTTCTCGATCGCCAGGCTCACCGGCAGCGCGCCGTGCACCTCCATGCGCTCCACTTCGGCAATCTCGCCATGCTCACCCAGCACCCACAATTCTTCGAGCACTTCATCGAACTGCTCTTCATCCGCCATGGCAAACACTTCCTGCGATTCGATCTTGCCATGATGAAATTCAATCCGCCGGTCCGCCAGCCGCGCCACCACCGGATCATGCGTCACCATCACAATCGTCCGCCCCTGCTGATGAAACTCGCGCAGCAGCCGCAACACAATCTCCTCATTCACCGCATCCAGATTTCCCGTCGGCTCATCCGCCAGAATAATCTTGGGATCATTTATCAGCGCCCGCGCAATACAAACCCGCTGCTGCTCCCCACCAGAAAGTTGCGACGGCAAATGGTGCGCGCGATCGCCCAGTCCTACTCGCGCCAGCGCGTCAATCGCCTCCTGCTCATCCGTCATGCTGTGAAAATACTGTGCCAGCATCACGTTCTCCACTGCCGTAAGAAACGGGATGAGATGAAACTGCTGGAAAATAAATCCAATCTTCTCCGAGCGAACCCGATTCAATTCACTCGCAGAAATTCCCGCCACGTTCTCTCCATCCAGCCAAATCTCACCGGAGGTCGGCCGATCCAGGCATCCAATCAGATTCACCAGCGTCGATTTCCCCGACCCCGACGGCCCCATGATGGAAAGCCATTCCCCCGACTCCACGTGCAGCGAAATCCCATCCAAAGCACGAATGGCGCCATCCTGCCGACCGTGGGTGCCCCACTTCTCGCCTCTTTTGCGAGAAGTGGGATCAGATGCGGCCGCAGCCTTACCCGGGTAGAGCTTCGTGACGTCCTTGACCTGAATCATTTCACTCTCCCCGCAAAATAACCGCCGGCTGCACCCGCCGCAACAGCGAGATCGGCAAAATCGCTGCCAGCAAAGTGACCACTATGCTACCAGCCAGAACAAAGGGTAAGACGCTAAAACGCGGCATCACGGACGCATGAAAATTTACCCGTCCAATCCAGCCCGCGATCCCCAGACCAAGAATAAATCCAATCACCGCCCCGGTCGCGCCCAACGCCGCCGCCTCCGCGGCAAAAAATCCATTCAGCATCCGGTCTGACGCTCCCAGCGCCTTCAAAATACCAAAGTCTCTCCGCCGGTCAAACACCCATCCCATCAGCGTCGAGAGCACGCACAGCGCCGCCGTCAAAATAATCAGCGCCGCCGCCGCCAGCAGTGTCGCTCGAGTCTTGCCCAGCACCCGCGCCTCACCCTCCACAATCTGCCGCACCGGACGCACCTCCGCCCCCGGCATTGCAGCTTGAAGTTGATGCAGAATCGTGCCGATCTCCTCCGGCGAACCGCTCGCCGCCACTTCAATCGTCGAGGGTTGCACCCCCGTCCACGCCACAAAATCCGCAAGAGAAATATAAACCCGGCTGTCCTCCGCCGCTCCGGTCTTAACCGTTCCCGCAGGCGTCAGCTGAATCTTGTGTCCCTGAAAATTAAGTTCAAAGTTCTGATTCCTCGGTGACACCACGGCCAGCGCCCGCACTCCCACCAGCGCCGGGTGCCCCATTTCTCGCGCGTCCTCTGCGCGAGAAAGCTTGCCCTGAGCTTGCCGAAGGGTGGGACTTGCCGCAGGCCACTGACTCACCGACCACCAACGATCCAGTTGCCGCACCCGCTCAAAATCCGTTCCCGCCACCACCACTGGCTGCCCGCTGCTGGTCCGCGCCACCACCAGCCCAAACGGCGCAACGATACCGCGATTCCCCAGAACAGACTCCACATGCGCGAGTGCATCAGCGGGAAGGGAATCGCCGTCCTTTCCCACGACCACAATATTCGCTCCATAGTTGCGAAACTCGCGCCGCAATTTGGCCTGCACGTCGATATAGAGATTCAGCATCGCCGTCGTTACAGCCGCAGCCACAACGATTGCCAACAGCGCCGCCAGCGCCCGTCCCCGCCGCAGCACCGCGGCCCGCACCAGCATCCGTATAAACATGGAAGTATGCGGAGCTTTCGCTCGCCTGGCGGAAATTTCCTGCGCCGCGCGTGAGACCTGCCCGTTCACAGCTCACCCCGCAGCGCAAACACCGGATCCAATTCCACCGCCTTGCGAATCGCCGCCGCGCTTCCCGCAAAAGTGACGATCACCGCAATCACCAGAATCACGGGCAACAGCACCGGTGTAATCGTAATCTCCGAAGCAAAAATCGACCGTCCAATCTGATGAGCCAATGCTCCGCCCGCGGCAAATCCCACCGCTCCACCCAGCAAAGCCAGCAGCGTAGCTTCCGCAAAAAAGATCGAAGCCACGGCAAACCTTCCTGCGCCCAGAGCCTTCATCAATCCCACTTCTGCCCGCCGCTCGAAAATTGCCGTAGCCATCGCCGCCGAAACCGCCAGCGCCGAAGCAAACAACGCCGCCAGCGTAACCAGAAAAATCAGTCCCTCAATGCGCGTGAGCACCGCGCCTTCATTCTGCGCCACCTGCCGGATCTGCTCGGCATGCGAATTCGGAATCGCCTCCTGCAACTGAAACGCAATCGACTGCGGATATGGCGAGCAATACCACCGGTCATAAATCGCGCCTGACAAACTTTTCGGATCGCGCCGCGCCAGCGCATCTTCCGGCTTGGTC
>JBAVUV010000913.1:0-16575 GCA_049696955.1 Candidatus Sulfotelmatobacter sp.
GGTAACGGAAGATTGGTGGGCCCGCCTGATTCTCTTCACGTCCAGAACATTTATTCCTTCGGCGACGATTTTTACTATCAACGGCAAAGACACAGCTTGCGATTCGGTATGCTCGCAAACAGGTTCAATGAAGCGCTGACAGTGCCCGTAGCCTACGATGGCAGCGCTTCCTACGCCAGTTTCGCCAACTTTCTCGCAGGGATCCCATTAACGTACGGAGGTCCGCCTGCCGGAGCCGACGTTAACCGCTATTTCCTCTACTACACCTTGGGGTTCTATGCGCAGGACGATTACCACGTAAACTCGCGGCTTACTTTGAATATGGGACTGCGGTATGAATTCATGACTACCCCTCGAGAAGCAAACGGAAGGCAATACGCGATTCGGAATTTAACTGCCGATTCCACCGTTCTACCCGGTGGCGAGTTGGCCGCGTGGATTCCAGGGCCGGTCATGGAGAATCGAACCTACTGGAATTTCAGTCCCCGGTTCGGATTTGCATGGGACGTCTTCGGAGATGGCAAGATGGCCATTCGGGGCGGCGGCGGAATCTATTACGATGTCGGAAATTTGGGCGGCGCTTTCAATAACGAAGCCGACGGTTCTTATCCGGCGATGTTCTATACACTCGCGAATCCCAAAAACGCTGTTGTCACATTTCCGATCACGCCTCCGACGGTGGCTTCGCTCCTTAGCACCAATCTCGCGAACAACACCGTCACGATCGCTTATCACGCCGGCCAGCCGCACGTCGTCCAATACAATCTGGCGGTTCAGCGGCAATTGGCAAGAGATACTGCCATAAGTGTTGCGTATGTCGGGACGCGCGGCGCACACTTGTGGCAGCAGCTTGAAGGGAATCCGACGATACCGACCGCCGTTGTGAATGGCGTTCAATACTGGTCTGATTCCGTTCCTCTCTGCCAGATGGGCGCCATTCCAACCTGCCGTATCAACCCGAATTTCGGGACGGTCAATACCAACAATACGGTGGGGGTCTCCTACTACGATTCCTTGCAGGTGGTCGTCAACAAACGCTTGAGCGGCGGTTTAGAAGCGCAGGCCGCCTATACCTACGGTCACTCCCTGGATACGCCGATCGGGCAACTTATCACCGCCGATTGCGGGGGTGCTCCGGGAATGGATAGCGGCGTAAGTTCAAATACCAGGGAGCACGATTACGGTCCATCCTGCTTTGACGTTCGTCATAATCTTCGCATGAGCCTTCTGTACCATTTCCCAAATTTCAAGTCCAACGGAGTTTTATCAAAGCTTGCTAAGGGCTGGTGGATGGGCAACATCGTCTCCCTGCAAACCGGGCTGCCGTTTACGCCGATTCTGGCCAGCAACCGGTCGAATTCCGGCAACCTCGGCGTGATGCCAGACCACGTCGATATCAACACTCAGGCTGTTGCACAAGGGACGGTATTGGCGAATGCCGAAGGCGCCGTTTACACGGCTGCCACAAACTTCATTCCATACAATTCCCACACCGTCGTCACTGGAAATCCGAACGAGTGGTTCAATCCCAATATGTTCCACATGCAGCCCATGGTGCCATGCCCGAATAATGCGGCGCTTACGTGTGGGACTTTGGGCGACGCTGAGCGCGGTATTTTGCGTGGGCCCGATCTGGGGGATTGGGATTTTTCCCTCGTCAAGGACACCGCAACGCAGCTCTGGGGCAAAGAAGCATCGGTTGAATTTCGCGCGGAAATCTTCAACATTCTGAACCATACCAACTTTGGCATGCCGGCCTCTGCAACCGTATTCAATGGGGCAACATCTGTTCTGGGAGCGTATCAGCAAGCACCGCTCATGGGCGTGGGGCAGATCACTACGACCCTGACGACATCGCGACAGATTCAGTTCGCACTGAAGCTGATTTTCTAGGGATTCAAGCAGAGCCGTTTGTTATAAGGCTACTTGGAGTGGTCAGGAAGGAAACTTGTTGCAAACTGCCCACCCAGCGGCCCAAAATCGTCACAGTTTATTAAGAATTCGCCGGGCCAAATCCTTGCATCGGAGTTGAGCGTGCCCAGATTCAACCGCTTTCTGTGGACCAGGCCATCTTGGATTTGGCGCTACGGTTTTGCTGTTTTCTCGCTTGCAGCAGCGGTAATCATCTCACGATGGCTGACCCCTCAGATAGGTTTTCCTGGAACACTATTTCTCTGCGTGGTCATGATGAGTGGCTGGTACGGCGGAGTCGGGCCAGGTTTGCTCGCGACGGTTCTCTCCACTCTCGCCTTCCATTATTCATTCGCGCATCCGACCCATGTGGGTCCACGCTTTCAAGAAACACCCCGGCTTTTGATGTTTCTTGTGTCAAATGTCCTTATTGCCTTGCTGAGTGCTGCACAAAGGAGCGCCAAAGAATCGCTTAAGCGCACGCGTGATGACCTGAGACACGCGGTTAAAGATCTCCAGAAAACAAACGAAGCGTTGCATTCGGAGAGCCTTGAGCGCAAGCGGACCGAAGAGGCTTTGCGGCAGGCGCTGGCGGATCTCTCGCGCGCAAATCGTGTAAGCAGCATGGGAGAGCTGACTGCTTCGATAGCGCACGAAGTCAAGCAGCCAATTGCCGCAGCCATCACCGACGCCAACACTTGTGTGCGCTGGCTATCCCGTGATCAACCCGATTTGGAGGAGGCACGCGCTGCTGCCTCAAGAATCGTACAAGACGGAAGGCGAGCCAGCGAGATCGTCAACCGAATCCGCCTTCTCTTTAAGAAGGATAATCCGCAGAGGGAGTTGGTCGATCTAAACCAGGTTATTCAAGAGATGATGCTCCTCCTGCACAGCGAGGCAACTCAATTTGCCGTATTAATCCGGACGGAACTCGCTGCAGACCTCCCTGAAGTCATGGGAGATCGCGTGCAACTGCAACAGGTGTTGATGAACCTCATGACGAACAGTATCGACGCGATGAAGGATGTGGATGGGGCGCGCGAGCTCACCATCCAGTCGCAGCGGAACAGTCACGTGCTGATTTCAGTGAGCGATACCGGAACGGGTCTGCCTCCCGAACAAGCAGAGCGGATTTTTGAAGCCTTCTTCACCACTAAACCGAATGGCACGGGCATGGGACTTCGCATCAGCCGCTCGATTGTGGAATCGCATGGCGGACGTTTGTGGGCTGCCGAAAACTCGCCCCGCGGCGCAGGGTTTCATTTCACCTTGCCGAGCGCGGGCGGAGCGCAACAGGTAGCATAGCTCGGTCAGTGGGCTGCGTGCGGCCGGATGGAAACAATTTGTCCGATTGTTTCCTCGCTCTCGAAAAAATCATCTCGCTAGATTAGTAATGGGAAGTCGGCTTGTGGTCATTGATTCATCACAAGGGGGCCGGTCGTTTCTGGTTAGGGAAATGCCCAGGCTGTATGATTTCTGCATGGCCGCTATCGAGACGAGCGCATGAATGCAAATCGGCGGAGTTTTCTGGTGCAGGCTGGCGCGGCGTCCTTCAACACAAGGATTCTGGCCACACACGTGTTGGCTGCGGATGGCGTGAGCGCAATTGACCGCGAGCGGATGCGATCCGTGGCTGCCTTCACGGCGGAGACGCTGAGCACGGATCATCCGATGGCGTTCGGCGCAGACATTGTGAGCACGGCTACCGGTGAGCGGCTCATGCGCGCGGTGAATCGCGTGGGTCCCGACCACGATCCCAGTGCGCATGCCGAAACCCTGACAATTCGACTCGCTTGCGCCAAGCTGGGCTCGGGATCCCTCAAGGGCTACACCCTGTATACGACGTGCGAGCCGTGTGCGATGTGCATGGGCTGCGCTCTCTGGTCGGGCCTAGACCGACTGGTTTTCGGTGCCACGATTGCCGATGCGGGCCGGTTCGTTTCACAGATTAGTATCCCGGCGAAAGAGGTAGCCCGGCGGACCGACCTGCAATGTGTGGTGGCTGGGCCGGTCGAGCGCGAGGTTTGCGTGAAGCTCTTTACCGATCCGCGCATGCAAAAGGCATTTGCAATGTGGAAGAAGCATTGAGCGAACTCTGCGATGTAAAGTCAAATATTTTGTAACCCTGATGACTGTCGCTTCTGCTGGCGCATCGATAGCAGTAAGCCGGCTTGTCTCCATCAAGGATCATTGGCGAGAAGGGCGTTCATCTGGTGAAACTTCCCACAAGCCGACTTCTGGACAACTTCACGCTGTCTTGCCGAAATCATGCCCTTCGAGATGACGGCATCTCCGCCGGTCTACGCCTCTCTTAGCAGTTCGGTGCGGTACTTGGGCGCAAGCGCTTTTACTTTTTCGATGAATACCGCTTGTTCCTTTTCACTGAGCTTTGGCGGAGGCGTAGTGCGAGTGGCGACCGGAACTCCAACTTCAATGAAGAATTTCTCCTGCCCAGAAGGAGAGCAAATACAGAGCATGCGTACGGCCTCACTAGAAGCATTGTGAAACTGATGCGGCGCGTTGGCAGGCATGTTCAGCGTTTCGCCAGCGCAAACGGTCGACTTCGTGCCGCGGAAAGTGGCTTCCATCCGGCCTTCGAGGAGGATAAAGGTTTCCTCGAAGTCATGCCGGTGCGGTGGCGGACCGCCGCCGGGCGGGATATGCATGTCGATGACGCAGAAGCGTCCGGCAGTCTGCTCGCCTGTCAGGGTGATGGCGTAGGTATCGCCGACCAGCCCGATGTGAGGGAGGTCGTCGGGTTGAGCAACGGTGAAGCTGCGTTTTGGATCGTCCGGTGGGATGGTTGCTAGAGCAGGCGACATTTCGTTTTCCTCGAGGTACTATTTTTCCAATGTTTGATGCTGATCACTACTTCCAAATCCGGATGTGCACGTCCTCCCCTGCGATAATTTACGTCAGATGCTCCGATCCGCCCAATTCTGAACGCGGGCCGCAGAATGGTCGCCGGTTACTCCTGGATCGTCGGCAGTGCGGAAGTAACCCGTGAGCCCTTCGGCGCTTACTCGCGGTCCAGAAACGGGCTTGGAGGACATCAAGAAATCAAGGGCGATCTCCTCGAAGCCAACTTCGGACTCAATTCGGCGGCCTTGAGGGCGTGAAAGGGCCAAGCGTTCGATGTAGTAGGATCCTCCGAGTTTGGGGCGTCCGCAAGAAAGGCCCCCCATCCTGTGGCACGGTCTAGAATGGATTCCTTGGCGTGCGGCGGGGACAGATTTGGACATCTGGGGGCGCGTCTTACATTTCGACTCTGGAACCGGAGGTCATCTTACGTGAAACGACTCAAGTGCCTGCTTGTTTGCCTCGCACTGACTTTGGCTGGCAGGTCCGCTTTGGGGCAAAGCGCTACCGGAGATGCAGGCGGCCAACGCTGATGGTCGCATATTCAGTTTCTCGCAGACGACAACCTGGAAGGTCGCGACGTCGGCGGCCGTGGTTACGAAAAAGCCTCCGACTACATGGCTGAGCAATTCCGTGCCGTGGGTCTGCAACCTGCTGGCACCGAGGGTTATCTTCAGCCCATGGATTTTCACGTTGTACGAATTGACGAAACTCGCTGCTTGCTCGATTTGCTCGGCGGCGGAAAGGCGCAAGCCGTGAAACTCGGCGAGGATGCCGTGCTCGGCGTCAACTGGCACGCGGCGGAGAACGTCGAAGCCAGCGCCGTGTTTGTCGGTTACGGGCTCACAGTCCCCGAACTGAACTACGACGATTTGGCCGGCCAGGACGTGAAGGGAAAAATCGTGGTGTTTGTTACCGGTGGCCCTGCGGACATGTCCGGCCCGATCAAAGCGCACTACCAATCAGGTGACGAACGCCGGAAGGCGCTTCTGAAGGCAGGAGCCATCGGCACCATTGCCATACCAAATCCCAAGAGTATTGAGGTCCCCTGGTCGCGGGTTGCTGCGTCACGGTTCCAGCTGAGGATGGAACTGCGCGATCCAGGAGGATGTCCCACCTCCGCTTCAAGTGGGCATCGTCTTTAATCCCCGCACGCGCCAACATGCTCTTTGCGGGCAGCGGCCACACCTTCCAGGAGATTCTCGCAGCCCTTAATGCAGATAAGCCTCTGCCGCGCTTTCCACTTGTTGTGAAGGTTCATGCGCGCGTCGGAATGACTCGCTCGGAAGCGAAGTCCGATAATGTCGTTGGAGTTCTCCCTGGCAGCGATCCAGACCTCAAGAAGGAAAAGGAATATGTCGTGATTAGCGCGCACCTCGATCACCTCGGGATCGGTGAGCCGGTGAACGGCGACGCATCTACAATGGCGCGATGGACGACGCCTCGGGTGACGCATCGCTGATTGAAATTGCTCGGGCGATGAGAGACTCAGGAACAAAACCAAAGCGCTCGATTGTGTTTCTTTCTGTCACAGGCGAAGAAAAGGGTTTGCTTGGCTCCCAGTATTTCGCCGCGCATCCCACCGTGTCCGGCACCATCGTCGCCGATTTCAAAATGGATATTACCTCCCGCTCTTTCCGCTGAAATACCTCGAGATCCAGGGGCTCGGCGAATCCACTTTGGGCGACGACGTGCGTGCGGTTGCCCGACTGGCGGGTGTACAGGTACAAGCCGACAAGAAACCGGATCACAATCGTTTCATCCGCAGCGATCAGTACAGCTTCGTTAAGAAGGGTGTTCCGTCGCTTGCGTTCAAGTTCGGTTATATTCCCGGCACACCGGAAGAGAAAATCTTCAAGGCTTGGTATGCCGAGCGCTATCACGCGCCCTCAGATGACCTGAGCCAGCCTGTCGACCTCCCGGCCGCCGCGCAATTCAACGCTATCCTCGAAAATTTGGCGTTGCGTGTCGCCGACGCCGATCACCGCCCGGAGTGGAAACAAGACAGCTTCTTCCGACGGTTCGTCCACTAGTAGCGAATCGTTGTCGAAAGCCTCTCGCCAGCTACAGATAGATCGAAAACCCGCGACATCAGGACGCCATCTGCTGGGAACCGCCCGCATCCTTCGTTTCGATTTAGCGCCACCAACTCCGGTTTTGTCGGCAAACGAAGGTTATCCAGAAACGGGCTTGGGGAGATCAGTGGCGATGTCCTCGAAGCTGACTTCTGGACCACGTCGTTCAAAGTTTGTTCCGGGGCGCACGTCTTCCGTTCAGCGGATATTTTTGGCGACGAACAGGGTTGAGTAGATTCGCTGGACAGCGTAGAGGGAGTGCGCGCCGTCCGGTGTAATGAGCGCGTGACGCATGGTAACCAGCGCGGTCTTGTCCGTCGGCGAGAAATGTGTCCAGAGCTTTTGCTGGCCGTTGGTGAGGTTCAGATCGTAGATATCAATCGCATCCAAGCTTCCGCGGCGCTCAAAAAAGATATTTTGCGAATCGTTATGCCACTCCAGGGGGAAATCGCCTTCGACCAGGCCTTTGATTTCCCTCGGCTCTCCGCCACCGATCGGTTGTATCCAGTAATGATTTGCGCCATCGGTGGTCAGGAAATATTGGCCATCGGGTGAGACGCTCACCGCGACGTCGTTGAAAAAGACCGCATAGTGTCCCTCGTGGGTAATCTGGTGTGCCGCACCGCTAGCGATGTCCTGCAGATACGTAACAGGAGTATGTCCCGCACCCGACGCAACCACCAAAATCTGCTTGCCATCGGGCATCCAGGTTCCGATGCTATAGTTCAGGCCCGGGGGCGCGCTCAGCGAGCTACTCTCGCCCACGCCTGTGGGAATAATCCTGAGATGATCCAGATGAATGGGGTCAAGAGCAAGCGCCCATTTGCCGTCAAAGGAGAGCGCCAACCCTGCCCCTTGGCCGATCAGCGCGGGAGATGAGCCATCCGTTGCCTGCGTGTAAAGGTTGTAATCGGAATTGGGTCCGGTGACGTAGGCGTTCAGAAGGAACATTCGGCTATCGCGCGAAATGGCTGCGAGATTTTCGAATGGGAAGAAGCTGAAATCGCGGACTTGCCCACTTTGCGTATCGGCAAAGACCTGCTGATCTCGCTGCGTGTCAGAGTTTATCAGGACCTCGCCATCTTTGGATATGTCCTGGAAATGCAACACAATTGGACTTGACAGCAGTGTTCGCTGTTTGCCGTTCAGATTGACGGCGCGAAGAGACCTGGGCTCGCTTCCTTCGGCAGCCGTAAACCAGATTTCGCGGCCATCCGGAGCCCACGCCAGCCCCTGGATGGAGCTGAACTCCTGGGTCAACGCTTTTCGATTGCCCTGGAGATCTACGAGCTCGACGACGCCCCGATCATCGCCATAAGTCGAATGGTCGACAAAGGCAATCTTGTCGCCGGCGTGTGCAAAACGCAGGTCGCTAATATAGCCGTCGTTCTGGAAGAGCGACTTGCCGGGCGGGAACTCGAGTTGGCAGTGATTCTGAATCTTGTGGCTGACGGCCAGCGCCGAGCCGTCGGGCGCCCAGTCGGCGTCGATCACGTTGTCCAGTAACTCGCGCGTGGATCCCCCGCCGAGGGGAACGCGCGCCAGCCGTCCGATCGGAGTCCACTTCACGAGAAAGTCGGGATTCAGCAGCACCGCTAATTCTCCCGTGGAGGAGACGCTCAGAATGCTGGCATGGAGGTTGAGCGACTGCGCCTCGGCAGTGTCTGTGCGCGTGGAAAAAAGTTCCGTGGCCTTGCCATCGCCGGTTCCATCGTAAACCACGGTGCGCCCATCCGGGGCAAAGCGCGCGCGGCGAAGGTATGCCGAACGAAAAGTAATCTGGGTAAATGCTGGATGGCTTGCCTGGGGATGGTTCAGCAGCAGGGTAGCAAGAACGCCGATCGCTAATGCCGCCAGCAGCGACGCCGCAAGCAGAATTCGGAACCGTGTTTTTCTCGTGTCTTTCAGAGCGCGCAAGCTCGCAGTCGAGCTTCCAGCGCTACTACTCAAAGAATCCAGCGCAAAGGCCAGATCGCTAGCCGACTGAAAGCGCCCCTCCGGCTTCTTTTCGAGGCAGCGTTGCGCGATCCTTTGCAGACCGAGCGGAATGTGCACGCCGCTCTCGGCGAGGTCCGGCGGCTCCTCTTTGAGAATCGAATTCATGACCTCAATTCCCGAGTCGCCGTGGAACGCACGGTGTCCTGATACCATCTCGTAGAGAACAGCTCCGAAACTGAAGATATCGGAACGATGGTCGATCGGTTCACCGCGAACCTGCTCTGGAGACATATAACCGGCAGTGCCCAGTACGGTGCCTACGGAAGTCCGGTCCACACTGGTGAGCGTTCGGTCGGCACCGGCAGCCTTATTCACCACCTGCTTCGCCAATCCGAAGTCGAGAACCTTGACTCGTTCATCGGGCAGGATGAAGATGTTTTCCGGCTTGAGGTCACGATGCACAATACCTTTCTCATGAGCTGCCGCCAGTCCCTTTGCAATTTGCAAGCTATATTCATTCACCCGCCGCTGCGGAAGAGGAGCAGCTTGCAGGCGTTCGCGAAGTGTCTGGCCTTCGAGAAATTCTGAAACCAGGAAATGGACTCCGTCCTGCGAGCCAACGTCGTGGATCGCCATCAGGTTGGGATGGTTCAGGGCGCCGAGAATGCGGGCTTCCTGCTGAAAGCGCCCCAGACGATCCGGGTCGGACGAGAGCGACTGAGGAACGATCTTAATGGCAACGACGCGCTGTAATCGCATGTCGCGCGCACGGTAGACTTCTCCCATGCCGCCCGCGCCGATTAATGACTGAATTTCGTAAGGGCCAAGCTTTGAGCCAGAGGTAAAGGACATGCGCGGACATTATACGTGGACGACCGGAATAGCCGAGGCTTGAAACGATTCATCATGGGCGGTTGGTCGGTCAACCTTCCCTAATTGCGTTACGTCAGAGTTGACGGTAATCCTACCTGAGCAACCCCAAGGTTTCGGAGACCAATCGCGATTCCTGGCCGACTCAAGCTGAGACTTGCATCATTCGACCCTAGCGCGAGAAGACAACTCCGTGTGGAAGGCCTGATCCCTTCCACCCGTGCGGCCAATCACGATCGGCGAAATTAAAGCCCGCCTTTCCATCCGCGTCATGAAAAGTATCGTCCAGGGTGAGCGCTCCGGTTGCTTTGTCCAAGTTCAGCAGGTAAAGTCGCGGTTCCGAACCCGTCACGACCACTCGCTGCGTCTTTTCGTCCCATGAAGTCCAGTGTGGAGAAAACTTGTCACCGAGCTTCAGCCGCGATACTTCCACTGGTTTGTTCCCGTTGGCAATGTCCAGCACAATCAGGCCATGTGTTACCGGCACGCTCTGGATCAGATAGTGCCCGACGATGGTGGGCACACCGCAGAAGGAGCCGGGAAAGTTGTAAACAAGTTTGGAAGTTGGCTCTTCCTTGTCGATGTTGCTGATGCGCTCGATGCCGCAGCCGAGAGTTTGAACGTAGACGGCACCATCGGGGCCGATACGCGGCTCCTCCGGGCTGACATGTCCATAGTGATTGTCGCCGATATCCAAATTGGCCGTCTTGAGCAGTTTCAGGTCCGAGAGGCGCCACACCTGGTACGTGACACCGCTGAAGACATTGTCCATGTGCATGGAGGAGTTTGTGGACACGACCCTGTCGATTTCGGGAAGAACGGCAAGGCTGTATGGAGTTAGCAGCGCTCCGGGAAACGTGGGATCCGCTGAGCTGGCGGAACGAATGACCTTGCCCTGATCGTCAATCTCCACCAGTCCGCCGCTACCTCCCATCTGCCCTTCGATCATGTCGTGATGGGAGTGCTGGAAGGTGGCGAGCACATGGCCATTGGGCAGTCGCAGATAGGAGTGCGGATGCATATAGCCCGCCATGTCGGTAAACGAAGTCACGATCTTCGGAGTGAGAGGGTTGCGCACGTCGAATATGAAAGTTCGCCCAGCAAGATGATCGTTGGCGAAGAGCATCCCGCTTGCGTGCATCACGTATTCAGTGTGATGAATTTGCATGGTCGGCTGATCGGTTACAACGGTCGTGATCAATTTTCCATAGGATGCGGAAGCGGGGTCCGCATCGATCACAGCGAGAAAGTCATTGCCTTTGTGATCAAGATCGCCAGTCCAGGCAAACATGAAGTGGCCATGCGAATTGCTTTCCTGCCCCTGAGACTGCACGGAAAGACCGAAGGCACAATAGGCAATCGGAATCACGAGCAACGACCGTCGCATGGATGCTCCCACAAATTTCAATCTCATTCACAATCTCCTTTTCGGGACAGGTTCCAGGAATTGTATCGCTCCTGAGTCGTGGCTACCGAATCCGCAATGTAGCCACTTGCGCGAAGGCCTCCTTCTAGCTCTTGCAGAGACGAAAACACTCGCTTCTCCTCCGCCGAGGACCATGCCAATTCCGGTCCTGACCGTGAAGAAGCTAAGCCCAAATGAAATTTCGGTCAAATCCGCGGTAACAGCGAAGACTAGTGGCGGTATTTGTCCGACTCGCATTACGCCTTTTGACCGAAAAACAGGGTTGTTCTAGAAGAACGAAAGCAGGCACTCGGTTTTATTCACGAGTAAGGATAAGAAATGTACGAATCAGACCGGGTTGCGAGAATGTTCAGACGGGGCTACCGGTGGCCGCGCGGGATAAAAAGACATGCAGATCATAGAAACGCTAGAGAATCGCAAAGACGCTGTTAAGGTTTCCGAACTCGCAAGGCTCTTGAGCGTGACCCCGAAGCATATCTACAAGACACGGGCTGCGGGGCGGATTCCGGGTGCATTTCGGGTAAATCGCGCACTTAGATTCGACCCACAAATCCTGGCAGAGTGGTTGAAGGGAGAACTCATGCCTGACGTGGCCGCAAGCCGCGGAAAACAGAAGAGAGCCAGGTAGGAAAGGACTTTCGTCGCCCCTAATTGGCGCTGTAGCCCCAGATGCAAGGTTAAGTGGGTGAATAGATGGCCGCCTGGCAAAGGCATTGGAACGGGCGGCGATCAGCATCGGGAGCTGCTTTCGGAATTGCGGAAGTCTGAGGCCGAATCCCGAATAGAAGCACCGTAAAAACGCGTTGTCGCTGATTTATCAGTTGTAAGCCTTTTATATACAGTTGTTTACAGAGTTATATAAACTACATTTGCTCGCTAAACAAGAGGTGTTTATTGTGCTATTCTAGTTTAGCGATGAGGGAATCCAGCGACACGCTCTTAGTCAATTATCTCGGCACAATCGGCGGAGACTTGCCGTGGATTGAGCCGCTCCCGGAGCTCGCTTCGAAACTCCCTCCATTCCTAAAACAGCGATATCGGATTTCTCGCGCCGATCTGTTTGGGCGAAAATACCTACTCGCGATTGAAGAGCCACGAGAAGGTGACCCGTCCCCGACGGAGTAAGCCCGCGATGCTCGCACGGTCAAAGAACGGCTTACCGCAGACGTCATCCTCGTCTTATCGAATATTCCTGCCTATGTCAGAAACCGCTTGATACATCAAAAGGTGCCATTCATCGTACCCGGCACGCAGATGTTTTTGCCGATGTTGATGATCGACCTGCGAGAGCATTTCCCAAAATCAAAAACCGAGTCCCAAGACGTTTTGTCCGCCGTTTCGCAGCTCGTAATTCTCTATCACCTCTCGCGGGAATCGCTCAGCGAGACGCCTTTAGGACAGATCGCCTCGCGTCTTCGATATTCGCCAATGGCGATCAGCAAGGCTCAAGACGAACTGCAGAATGCTGACCTGTGCGAAGTTCATCGCTCGGGCCGGTCGCTTTCCTTGCACTTCGGTTTGAGGGGAAAAGATCTTTGGCAAAAAGCCGCACCCCTATTGTCGACTCCTGTGAAGCGGACACTGTGGTTCCGTTGGGGAAAACAAAATGTGCCTGCCGTGACTGCGGGAATGACAGCTCTCAGCAAATATTCAATGCTGGAAGACGATCCCCTCCCCACGTACGCAATGCGGGACAAGGATTTCGTCGCAGCGTTACGAAAAGGCGAGGTCTATGGCTGCGGTGGCCGCGAAGACGCGGAGGCACGGATGGAAACCTGGAAATATGATCCTTCGATCCTTGCCCGTTCCGGAATCGCTGATCCCTTGTCTCTCTACCTCAGTCTCCGGCATTCAGCCGATGAACGGGTGCAAAAGGAAATCGAGAAACTCATCCGCCAGACACTGCCATGATAAAAGGTTTAGACAAATTCAAAGCACATTTTGCCCAGCACACAAAATCGTTCGTCTTGATCGGCGGCGTTGCTTGTCATGAGTGGCTTGCGACTCAGGGTCTGGAATTCCGGGCTACCAGAGATATCGACATTGTGCTGATTGTCGAAGCTCTCGACCAAGGATTTATCGCCCGATTTTGGGAATTCATCGACGCGGGGCAGTACGAAATCAGAGAGCGCGCTACAGGGAAGAGAGAACTTTATCGTTTCTCGAAGCCCAAGGATGACACGTATCCCACCATGCTTGAGCTATTCAGCCGACAACCCGGAAAAATCGACCTTTCCCAGGAACAACGCGTAATACCAGTCGAGATCGACGAAAACTCCGCCTGCCTTTCCGCCATTCTTCTAGACGACGACTACTATGCTTTGATTCTCGAACACCGTCGTGAAGATGACGGCTTGCCGTTTGTCACGCCCGAGGCTTTGATTCCGCTCAAGGCTCGCGCCTGGATCGATATGACAGAACGCCAAAGAAAAGCTGAAAAGATCGACTCCAAGGACATTCAAAAACATCGAACCGACGTCTTCCGACTGGGTGCGACACTATCCGGAGAATCCGGCGGTCATCTGGCGCAAAGAATCGAGCAGGACCTGAAAACGTTTCTGGCGGCATTTCCTGAAGAAAGTTCCGAGTGGCCCTCGATTCTGGGTTCGTTGAAAACAACCTTTGGAAATAGCAAGTTGAAGAGCGCGGATCTGATCGGGGCCATTCGGCCAGTACTTCAGAATTGCCTGATGCCCATTTCCAGCAAAATGATTTTTTAGACGGTATCCGTCCGTGATGTGAAGCGCGATATGGGATTTTGGGCGACGACCGAATTTCGGTCTTCATGGAATGCGCCGGAATGGGAAAATTCCACGGGTTTGCGAAAGCCAGCTGATACCCCCCTCTCAGGCTGGCCATTCTTTTGCGCCATGTGCGTGGCAAAATGGCAAAACAATTCAAGCACGGCTCGGCCGATCGATTTCCTGCGAGCTCTGTTTGAGCGCTTTCGGAATTGCGAACCCGGCGAGTTCGCTATTGTCGAGTCGCTCTTGAACGTCCTTGCCACGAACGTATTTCAAATACACCATGGTGGACGCGAGGTCCTTGTGGCCGAGCCATTCCTGCAGTTTACGAATACTGCAGACATTGCCTTCCAGGTTGACGGTCGCAAATGTGTGCCGAAACTTGTGCAGGAACCAGTTGCTGCAATAAGGCCCCTCGGAGCAGCGGTTGCCGTGCCGCGATGCACAAGTTCCGCGGTTTAGGCCGGCCCGCTTGGCGATGTTTTTCAGCTTGCTTTCGAAATTCTTGTCCGGTCGCCCTGCCTCGGTGGGAAACACCAGATTGTAAGGGTTCGGTCCCTGCTGGCGGTTCTTGTAGTCTTTCAACGCTTCCAGCAATGCGGATGGCACTGGGATCTCTCTCTCCTCCTTGTTCTTTGGCTTGAACCCTAGCTGCGGCTTGGCCGTGACACGAACCGTGCCCCGCCGGAAATCGATGTCTCTCCAGGCTGTGAAGCGAACTTCTTTGTCGCGTTCACCGGTCAACAAGAAAAACAGGTAACGGACTCTTTCATGCTCAAGGCAGGCCGCAAACAGAGTCTCGAGTTCGTCAGCCTCGTATATTTTTCGAATGGCATCGACATATTCCGTCCAGTCACGCTTGTGCAAAAGGCCCTTGACCCCATTGAGCTTCAGGAACTGAACTATGATGTTGGCACGATTGTAGGCAGTACGTGCACTGCAGCCCGATTGATATTGGCCACGGATAAACTGGAGCAGATCCGCGCGCGCGATGTGCTCGATGGAGGACTTCGCGCAACCTTGTCGAAAAACATTCAGGGCATACTTGTAGGCGGCATACGTTTTGGGCTCACGTTGCGGTGGCTTGATGTCGTCCAGATAGTGCTGAATAGCCACGTCGAGGGGAATTCCCTGAGCTACCTTTTCGCCGCGATTTAGGGCATCTGATCCAACCTCGAGTCCTGCTCTTGCAGCCGCCAGTGCAAGAGCCTTTCTGTTGGCAAGATCCGGAACTCGCGCGCGGTCGGGGATGGCTTCACGTTTGCGCTTGGGTCCCTCCCACCACTCTATGTAATAGGTGCCCTCGGAATGGATTTCGATAGAGCCGCCAATTCTGACCTTGTCTTTCAATCTGCCGTTCGGCTCTAGAACAGCGGGCATGTGCTTCCAGGCTCCATCGACCTTGATTTTTTTGAGAATGTTGACGCGAGGGGTTTGAGTGTTCGAGGCGTGCCGTTTCATGGATGCTGTTGTCTCCTGAGATCGCCTTTCGGTCAAATCCCACGGATTTCAGACACCAGAACAGACACCAAAGCACTTAAGCTATTCAAAACAAAAAGTCTGGCGGAGAGAGTGGGATTCGAAAACGCTCCCTAACGTAGTTCCATACACTTAGACCGCGGCAGATGGCATCTAACGCGGCTAGTTCGGTGCAATTTCGTGTTAACGGCACGGAAACGGCACAGGACGGACATGCAGAACTGAACGCACGCGGAGCGCTTGAACTCGGGACGATTGGCCTCTTCCTCAGACTTCGGCCTGTCGTCTCAAATGGCAGTGTATTTGTTGCATGGCAGCACGGGGCTACCTTCCTGTAGTACTGCAACCAGCGGTTGCAGAGCTAGCATTCCTGTTGAATAGATCGCGAGATCTCCAACCTTCTCATGATGGCGATCAGTGTGGTTCTCTTCAATCCTAGTTTGGCTGCGGCGCCGCGCGGTCCACCGACCACCCATCTGGTCTGCTCAAGCGTTTCCAAGATCAAAGCGCGATCCGAGCCGTCCAAGTTCTTCAATGTGTAAATAGTTCGAGTGTGATACAGCCTGGGAATCATGAGCGCTGTTTGGTTCTTGTGAAGTGGGTTTCGGAGCACACCGTCTCGCGAAAGGATGACCGCGCGTTCCACTAAGTTCTGCAACTCGCGGATGTTGCCAGGCCAGGAGTACGACTGGAAGGCGGCCATGGTTTCCGGGGGAATGCCATCGACTTGCTTCCCCATGCGGCGGCTAAACAGATTCACGAAATGCCTGACAAGTGCAGGAATGTCTTCCCGTCGCTCTCGCAACGCCGGCAGCGAGACCGGGAAGACATTCAGACGATAGTACAGGTCAGAGCGAAATTGCCCGCGAGCGACCATCTTGACGAGATTCCGATTGGTCGCGGCTACCAGCCGGACATCCACTCTATGCGTGCATCCGCTGCCTAAGCGCTCGAACTCCTGTTCTTGCAGCACACGCAGCAACTTCGGTTGCAGGGCAGGAGGGATGTCCCCGACTTCGTCTAAGAATAACGTACCCTTGTCCGCCATTTCGAAGCGCCCGATCTTCTGGGCGATGGCTCCGGTAAAGGCGCCCTTCTCATGACCAAACAATTCGCTTTCCAGAAGATCCAAAGGAATGGCTGCGCAATTGACCTTTATGAAGGCGCGCCCGACGCGTTGACTGCCGTTGTGAATGGCATGTGCGACAAGTTCCTTTCCCGTGCCGGTTTCCCCCTCAATGAGGACAGTCGAATCAGTGGAAGCTACCTGTTC
>JBAVUV010000914.1:0-1944 GCA_049696955.1 Candidatus Sulfotelmatobacter sp.
CTCCACGAGCCTTTCTCTCGGCAGCAGCGGGCCACTCATCAAGGATGAGACAAGCCCCATACGTCTTTTTTTCTCGTCTCGCCGGGTTGTCCAGGACCGAATATTTTGTTGTTGAGCTCCGGCTTTCATTTGTGGCTCCTCCCTCAATTCTCGAATCGAAGTTACGGGTTCCGGTCGATTTATCTTTGTGCCAGCGAGATTAGTTAAGAAACCATTCAACGAGTCGTTCCAGAGTTGCTTTGCCTTTCGCCAGGCTCACTTCTGATTCCTGGCGATCTCGATTCCACGCGTCCTCCACAATCACGCTGCGAAGATCTCGAACACCAATAAGTCGCAACCAGAAGTCCAGGTAAGGTGCCTGGTGGTCGAACGAAGGCGGTATAGGAGTACCCTCCAGGTAACGTGAACCGCGGGTATAGACGACGATTGCCTTTTCCACGTGCAAGAGAGGGCCGTACTGTTTGCCGTCGTAAGAAAACAGATAGTTTCGCTGCGCCACGAGATCAATCAATTGTTTAAGCTTGTAAGGCAGGCCGAAGTTCCACATCGGAGTTCCCAGGACGATTCGATCGGCGCTCCGAAAGCGTTGGATCAACAATTGAATACGCTCCCATACGTTGGACTCCACCTCAGTCATCGTTTCGTGTTTCACTGCTTTGTACTTCGCTCCAATTGCTTCGTAGTCGAACTCCGGTAGCTGTTCATGCCAGACGTTCAACGTATCCACAACGATCGAACCGTTGTCCGATTTGCACGCCTCGATGAATGATTGGGTGAGGCTGATCGAATCGGAAGATTCGCCTCTGGGTGACGACTGAATCTCGAGAAGTTTCACTTGCTCCCTCCGGGTGACGGGATTCCTTATGGAGTCCGAGCTATTTCGAGACCGCACGTGCGGCACTCTCGATTACATCTGCGACTTCCTTGGGATGTGACACATAGACTGAGTGGCTGGCGCCTGCGACTTCGACCGTGTGACTATCAGCTCGTTTGGCGTACCAGCGTTCAAGGTCGGGGTTGATAGTTCGATCGCTTCCTGCCACGACCATCCAACTCGGTTTGGTTCTCCATGCAGCCGTGGTGATCGTCGCTGAGAAATTGTCCGCAAAGTTGAACACCTGCGAGCGCGCCATGAATGCGGCCCGATCGTCGGGAAGGTCGGCTGCAAACAATCCATGAAATTGCGCCGGGTCGATATATGTGAAACCGTCCGGGGTCTTCTTTATAGCGCCCGATTTGGCGAGGTCGCTTGGAAAACGCTTTCCGTCCTCCGACTCTTTCTCGCCCGAATCCGGCATGTGCGCCGCGACATACACCAAGCCAACAACTGATGGATCCGCGCCCGCTTCCGTAATGACGGCTCCGCCGTAGCTATGGGCGACTAGAATGCATGGTCCATCCTGGAGAGCGAGGATGCGCTTCGTGGCAGCCACGTCATCTTTAAAGGAGGTCTCCGGCTCTTGTATGATGCTTACGCTATAGCCATGGGTTACAAGAATGTCGTAGACGCCTTTCCACCCAGAACCATCTGCCCAGGCGCCCTGAACCAGAACAACATTCCGTACGGGATGGTCTTGGCTCGGTGCAGGGTGGGTTTGCGCGGACAGTGCACCGCCGGTCAACAATAATAAAATGATGCACAGGGATTGAGAGATTCTTGGTGCTGATCGCATAGGCTTCATCGAATTGGTCATTGGGTGCTCCATGACTCCAACCATCGGATGCAAGAGCCGTGCCAAACCTTGGGACCCGCGTAAGCACGGGAGAAGCGCAGGCATTAGCGGAAAAGTCGATCAACTCGGTAATGTTGAAAACGTCGAAGCTGTCGGTTCCGTCTCGGAGTCTCTTACGACACCCCGAAACGTCGAATGTGCCCGCCAGCCTGCTAGAGGGCTTACAAAATATGAACCATTTGGGCGGCATCAGTCATCAACAGCTCTTGGC
>JBAVUV010000915.1:0-7762 GCA_049696955.1 Candidatus Sulfotelmatobacter sp.
GGCCAATGCCGGCGATTGGAACTACGGCATGGGGGTGGCCGTGGGCGATTACGATAACGACGGTTATCCCGATCTTTACGTCACCAGCTACGGAAAAAATGTTCTTTATCACAACAACGGCGATGGAACATTTACCGATGTGACCGCGAAAGCGGGCGTGGCCGGGGGTGGGTGGTCAGTTTCGGCGGGATTCTTTGACTACGATAACGATGGCAAGCTTGATCTTTTTGTGACCCGCTACATGGATTGGGACACGAAGCACAGCAAGGATTGCGGCGGCAACTATCATACTTACTGTCCGCCGGAAGAGTTTCCCGCGACGACCAACATTCTCTATCACAACAATGGCGACGGAACTTTTACAGACGTGAGCCAGCGCTCGGGCATCGCGGCGAAAAAGGGTCGAGCCTTGGGCGTGGCATTTGCCGACTACGATGGCGACGGGTTCACCGACATATTTGTCGCCAACGATGGCATGCAGCAATATCTTTTTCATAACAACGGGAATGGAACTTTCTCCGAAGTAGGCATGGAAGCGGGGACGGCTCTTTCGCAGGATGGGCGCCGGCTTTCAGGCATGGGAGTGGTGTTCCAGGATTATGACAATGACGGACGGCCCGACGTGATTGTTACGGAGTTGCCTCGGGAAATTTACGGCGTGTATCACAACGACGGCGATGGTTCGTTCACGTACCGCAGTCTGGAAACCGGGCTTGGACTTCTCTCCAGCGGAAGTGCGGGGTGGGGAGTTGGGTTGGAAGATTTCGACAATGACGGGTGGAAGGATTTATTTGTTGCGCAGGGGCACGTGCTCGACAATGTGGAAAAGATCGATCCGTCGCTGCACTATCTTGAACCCCCGCTGCTGGCGATGAATCACAATGGTCGCTTCGAGCAAGTCGATTCCGGGGACGCGGCTCCATGGGCCGCGCGGGGCGCGGCTTTCGGCGACTTGAATAATGATGGCTGGCAGGATGTAGTGATGACGACGCTGGGCGGCCATCCTCAGGTTTTCATGAACCGCGGCGGCAAAGCGCACTGGCTGGTGATTACATTGCGCGGGACGCGGAGTAATCGCGATGGATTCGGCGCGCGCGTCCAAGTAAACGGGCAGACTCGATTTGCCACTTCGGCCGGAAGTTATCTTTCGGCCAGCGACAAGCGGCTGCATTTTGGACTTGGAACAGCGGAAAAGGCGAAAGTGGAAATTGTGTGGCCGTCGGGCATTCATCAAATTTTAAACGACGTTCACTTCGATCAGTTTTTGGAAGTGCGTGAACCGGAGAAGCCTTGATCCACGTAATTCTAAGTTTGTGGCTCGCCTGGCAGGTCGCGTCGCCGCAGGCCGCCGAGCACATGCAAGCCGGAATTGCAGCAGACAAGCAACGGCAGTTCGATGTTGCCATCAGCGAATATAAGAAGGTTACGGAAATCGATCCGGCATTCGCGAACGGCTTCGTCAGTCTCGGGCAGGCTTACATGGAGAGGGGCGATTACTCATCTGCCATCCCGCCGCTCAAACATGCCTTGGAACTGAACGCGGATTCGGCGCCAGCTCATCAGTTGTTAGGTTATGCGCTGCTCGCGCAGGGATACGCGGCGGAGGCGGTTCCTAACCTGCAACTCTCGCCGGATAAAACCGCTTTGGGCATTGCGCAAATTCAGATCGGACAACTGCCGGAAGCGGTGGCAAATCTTCAAGCTGCGCTGGCAGCACATCCCAACGATCCCGACATCCTTTATTACTTAGGCCGCGCCAGCGGTCTGCTGGCCAAGCAATCGATTGACACTTTGCTCGCCGCCTATCCTGACTCCGCGCGTGCGCACCAGGCGATGGCTGAAAACTATTTTGTACTGCGACGAATGCCGGACGCGGAAAAAGAATATCGCGAAGCGTTGAGGCTGCGTCCTGCCCTGCCGGAAGCTCACCTGGCCCTGGGCGAAGTTTATGCCGGAGCGTTTCAATGGCCCAAGGCGGAAGAAGAATTTCGCATGCAGGTGAAGTTGCAACCGGGGAATGCGGAAGCCGCCTACCGTCTGGGAGAAGCGTTGTTGGAACAGGGTAAGGCGCATGAAGCGCGCGCGGAACTCTTGCGGGCCGATCGCTTGCTGCCCGACATGCCAGAGACGCTTTATTCACTCGGGAAAGCGGCGTCGCTCGAAGGCGATAACCCGTCCGCCGAGAAAGCCTGGACGAGGCTTCTCTCTATCGAGAAGCAAAGTTCGCTCGCGGCGCAGGCGCATTTTGGGCTGGCGGGAATTTATCGCAAGCAGGGCAAGATCGCGGAGGCCAAGCACGAAATGCAGGAATTTCAAAGTCTGCAGAACAACTCGGCTCAGCCACAACCAACCGCACAACAACCGAGTTCGCAACACTGAGTGGCGGTCAACAACATATTTAGGAGCAACTGATATGGAACGGATTCAGCCTGGTTTTCTCCGTCGTTTTTCTGCGGCTATGTTTTATCTCCTCGGAAGCCTGATGTTGTTCTCGCTGGCGGCATTGCCGCTCCAGGCTGCCGAACCCTCGTCGCAGAATTTGAATGCGGGCTGGCAGTTCCGAGCGGTTGCAAATGTCGATCGATCCGATGTCAAAGAATGGCATCCCGCGCAGGTTCCCGGAGTTGTGCAAACAGATCTTCTCAACAACAAACTCATCCCCGATCCGTTTGATAAAGATAATGAATTCCATCTGCAGTGGATCGGACTCGCCGACTGGGAGTATCAAACGACTTTTCAAGTCGACGCGGCTACGCTGGCGCATGAGCATCTCGATTTAGTGTTTGACGGGCTGGATACATTTGCCGACGTCTATCTTAACGATCAGCCGGTCCTGCACGCGGACAATATGTTTCGCCGCTGGCGAGTTCCCGCAAAGCCAATGTTGAAGTCCGGACCGAATACGTTGCGAATCGTCTTCCATTCTGCGGTGGAGAAAATGATTCCCTACGTGAAGACGCTGCCTTATGTTCTGCCGTCGATCTCGACTCAGATTTCTGAAAACGAAGATAATATCGCCACCGCTCCCTACACGCGAAAAGCTCCTTATAACTACGGTTGGGACTGGGGGCCGCGCTTCATGACCGAGGGCATTTGGCGGCCTGTGCGTCTTGAGGCTTGGGACGCGTTGCGCATCGACAACTTTCACATCCACCAACAGAATATTAAGTCCGACCTGGCCAACGTTGCCGCCGAACTCGATGTCGAAGCCGGCAAGCCGACAACAGCGACCCTTACGCTGGCTCACGATGAATTGTCCGGACCCCAAACTTCCGATGGAAATCAGACGCTGCAACTCAACGCGGGAATGAATCATGTTTCATTTCCATTGCGAATTGCCGCGCCCAAGCTGTGGTATCCGGTGGGATATGGAGCGCAAAATCGTTACCGTTTCTCCGCATCGATCCGTATCGGCCGTGAGGCTGTCGCTCACGCTGAAACCAAGACTGGACTGCGTTCTGTGGAACTGCGCCGCGTCCCCGACCAATGGGGAAAGAGTTTCGAATTTGTGGTAAACGGAATTTCTGTGTTCGCCAAGGGTGCCGACGTCATTCCTTTCGATAGTTTTCCCAACCGTGTGACTCCGGAAATTCATCGCAATATTCTTCAAGCCGCTCGCGACGCACACATGAATATGGTTCGCGAATGGGGCGGCGGTTACTACGAGTCTGACGATTTTTACGACATTTGCGATGAGCTCGGCATTATGGTCTGGCAGGAATTCATGTTCGGTGGAGACATGATTCCCGGCGACGTCGCATTTCAAGAGAACGTCCGGCAAGAGGCTATCGATCAAATCAAACGGTTGCGAGATCACCCGAGCATCGTGATCTGGTGCGGGAATAATGAAGTGGAAACCGGCTGGTACCACTGGGGCGATCGCCAGGCCTTCAAAGAATCGGTTTCGCCGGCGACGCGCGAGCGCGTCTGGCAGGATTACGTCATCATGTTCGCCGACATTATCAAGAGTTCGGTCACGCAATATGCCGATCCCACGCCCTACTGGCCGAGTTCCCCGAGCGCCAACTTCGAAGAAGTTCCCGACAATCAACATAACGGCGATATGCACTACTGGCAGGTCTGGCACGCGCAGGCGCCAGCTTCGGACTATACGTTGCAATTTCCGCGCTTCATGACGGAGTACGGTTTTCAGTCGTTTCCTGAGATGCGCACGATCGAAACCTTTGCCAAACCGGAAGACTTCGATATTCGTTCCACCGTGATGCAAGCGCATCAGAAAAATAAAGGGGGCAATGAACGCATCCTTACTTATATGTTGCGCGAGTACCGCCAGCCGAAAGATTTCGCTTCCTACGTCTATCTCAGCCAGGTGCAGCAGGCGGAGATCATCAAGATTGGCGCTGAGCATTTGCGCCGGCAGCGTCCGCGCACCATGGGTTCTTTGTATTGGCAGTTGAATGACTGCTGGCCGGTGGCCTCGTGGTCGAGCATCGATTACTACGGACGCTGGAAAGCGCTGCACTACTATGCGCGCCGATTCTACGACGATGTGCTGGTCTCGCCTTTCTTGCACGACGACAGAGTGGACGTTTATGTTGTGTCGGATAAACTGCAGTCGCTTTCGGGAACGATTCACATGCGGTTGCTTGATTTTTCCGGAAACTCTTTGCTCGAGCAAACTAAAGAAGTGCAAGTCCCCGCACAATCGAGCGCGATTTATTTCACGGTCGATAAACCAACGCTCGCAGCCAAGGGCGATCCTCATCGTACGTTTCTGGTGTTTGACCTGGAAGTGGGTGGAAAGAAAGTTTCCCGGAATCTGGTGTTCTTCGACGTGACTCACGACCTAGAATTACCGGTCGCTCCGAAAATCGAAACCACTCTCAACAAAACCGGGGAGGATTACACCATAACTCTGCAGTCAACTAAGCTGGCGCGCAGCGTGTATCTCTCGTTCGGCAACTTGGATGCGAATATCTCGGATAACTACTTCGACCTGCTTCCCGGAGAACCGGTGACGTTGACGCTGAAATCCGCGGCGACGCTCGATCAGGTGCGAGGAGCAATGAAAGTGACGTCGTTAACCGAAGCCTTCAATCCAAAAAACGACGAACTGAAAAATAGCGGCGACGTGGCGCGGAGATAAAAACACAGGGGCGAGGGGCGCCGGAAGCAAATGCCGATCGTGATAAACTGGATTTCCGCACGCCGGAGAGGTGGCAGAGTGGCCGAATGCGGCGGTTTGCTAATGAGTAAACGGGTTTAGTTTTCAATGGGATACAGCAACAACGAATGAGTGGAAACAGCTTACTTTGTGTAATGACCTACAGTCCGTGCAATGAGTTGTGCAATGGGGCAAGGGTAAATGCGGCGGTGCGTTGAACCGCCGAAATTGGGTGTTATGTTAACGACGTGATGGGTAGTTCAACTATATCGCTGAGTGACGCAGACCTGCTCTCGCGACTGAAGAACTTCGAGGACAATTTCGTTGAGCGGAAAACTTCAGGAGATAACAAGGACTGGCTTAGCGCGGTTGTCGGCTTTGCGAATAGCACGCCTGTTGGTTATCCAGCTGTTTTGTTCATCGGTGTTAGAGATGATGGAACGCCAGAAGTAGGCTTGAATTTCGAAAGTCTTCAACAAAGCTTCACACGCAAAATGCAAGCGGCTTACCCTCCGATATATTTCACGACAAAGATGTTAGGAAAAGATGATTCGCAATTCCTGGCGGTCATTGTTCCGGGGAGTGAGAGTAGACCACATTTTGCAGGCCACGCATACATTCGGAAGGGAAACAGAACCGAGACCGCATCTGAAAAACAATTTGAAGAACTGTTAGCAGGCAGACTGAGCAAGAGTGGTGAAATCCTGAAGTGGGTGAACAAGACAATCACAATCGACTTTATGGTCACGGAGCACCTGCATATATACGGCTCTGTTTCTAGTTCAGTAGAACAAGTTGTTACTGCTTGTAACGCGTTCTATGTGACTTACGCCAGTCATATTGGTCAACCTGGCACATCCGTTCCCCTTCGCAGAGTTGAGGTATCGAACGACACCATCAAGAGTCGCTTGAAGCTGGAAATTTACCCTGCGTGATTTACGCCGTCTCACGCGGTCTTCCTTTCTACCAGCTTTCCTAACCACCCATCAATATCAACCCGCCGAAACCTAACATTCCCATTGATCTTAAGAAATGGGATGGGGTTGTTACGCATCGCACCTGTTCGAGTGCGCTCTTTGGTCAACTCGTACACCTGCGCTTTGCTCATCTTCAGCAAGGCGGCTAAATCATCAACTGTTAGGATTTCTGGCATAACAAACTCCATGGGTTCCCATTACTCAAAACTGATGCGGCTAAACAGGTAATCAATCGCTTTCGTCTCGTTCAAGATGCCGAAATCTGCGGCACTTGGTGATGGGGTTTGCTTGCGCTTGCGTGGAGACATTCTCACCCAGGCGACCACAGCGTTAACGTACGCTTCAAGGCGTGCCGGTTGTTCGGCCAACATCTTCGCTTTTGCAGCCGCCTGTTCTCGCTTCGCGGCCTTCCTTGCTATTTCCCCGACGCGACAAAGTACACGGGCCTGTTTTAGGGCTAGTGCGTTTTTGCGTGCGTCATCCCGCGCCAATGCTTCCGCCTTCTGCTTTTGAAATCTGGTGAGTGCTCTCTCGAATCTTTTTCCCATCACTGCACCCCATCAGGAATGAGCTTGGTCAAGGCGGCCTGAATATTTTGGTTCGCTTCGCGTTGCACATCCACCAGCTGAGACACGGCCTCGTATAACATTTGAACCCGCTCCGAAAGTTGGTCTACTTCGGAGATGAGTGAGCGGCCTTGAGGGATTTCGTATACGCGCTCGGGTTGTGGGCTGTCATCGTAATATTGTTCTTCTTGCGGCAATTTGAAATCGTCTTCCATAAAAGTTCCTTTGCAGGGAGATGCTGTACCACAGTGGAAACGGCAGATCGTTGATTGTGGGCTTCCTAGAGGGACCATTTTGTTCGACATTCGCCCCAAACAAACGTTTATGCCTCTTTTACATCACCTTGGTTGTGGTCAAATTCCGCTTGCTCCGGTACAACCAAACCCCATTCCCATCCGGCATCGCGGCCCTTACCTTTTATCTTTCGTGCTTTCACTTTCGCTCTGCGCTTTGCTTTATCCCAATTCGCTACCTTCCTGCCTGTCTTCTGTTCGTGTGCCTGTTGCACGGCCTGTGCAGGCTTCGCACCATCACGGAGGAACTCTTTCAGAAACTCAGCGTCTTCTGTTATTTGGGTTTTCTCTTCTGATGGGAGAGGATCAACTGCATCTTGCCCGGTTGCATCGCACTTCTCGCCCCACACCACGCGGACCACCTTGCTGGTTTCACCGTCCCAGGTTTGGTCTACAGCTTCCGTTTTGTACTTTATAGAAGCTGCACCTACACCGCGGTCTTGTGCCATAACATGTGCAAACTTATCCTCTAGGTCTTTATCGGGACCGAACATGTAAACAAACCGCGCAACGCCGTAGAAAGCAGCCGCCCCCATTACACGCGCTTTTGCCTCCGTGCCCTTCTCACGCCTGTTCAAGTGGCCGATTGTGATGGCTGACACGTTAAGCGGTGTTATGAATTGCTCAACCAACGGCATCAGGACTTGCCTCACTTCCTCTTCGCTGTTCATCTTCACCCCTTGCAGGTAATTCGTAATGGGGTCAATGATGACCAAAGCGAGGTCTGGGTACTTCTTCGCTTCCTCGCGCAACCGCAAAAGATCTTCCTTCAAAGCAACACCAACCTCAAACTCGTTACCC
>JBAVUV010000916.1:0-4450 GCA_049696955.1 Candidatus Sulfotelmatobacter sp.
GATAACAGCGTGGTCGTTTCGGAAAGCTTCGACCCTGAGACCGCAGCCAGGCTGCGGGTCGCGCTGCGCGAGAATCCCAACGCCGTTCATGCAGACTATCTGCCGCAGGAAGAGATCGGATTGCGCCTATTTGAGATTCCAGCGTTCCAGACGTTTGCGGAGCAGGTTGGAGATCGGATTGCGAAAGAGATGAGTCGTTAACTCTGGCGCCCACGGCGGCATTCGGGGGAGAGTCAGATCACTTATTCCCGCCGAACAGCGACTGTTCCAGTTCGAGGCTACGGCAGGTAGTCCGGATTATTTCATGCACCGCGTTTGAGTCGACGAATTGAAAGCCATAGCGAAACGCGTTCCTTTGGCGAACAACTGCATAAATCGTAACCGGCCCGAACGGCAAAGTGAATTGCAATTCCACGAACTCCCCCACGGGAACTTCGAGCTTCAGCAAAGCTGAGATTCCAGATTCGCTGATATCGACGGTGCGGCCGACCAGAATGCCGCATGTCTTCGTACTAATTCTGATATCAGCATCAAGCCTGAAACGAGGTTGCCGACGGGCATCGGGGATATCCCGGACCGGCCTCACTTCGGGCTGATTTTGCGCTTCCATCTATACCTGCCTCGCCGAATCTGCTGAACACATATGCGTACTTATTCTAATGCAGACAACTCTGTATACCTTATCGGCACAGGTGCGGCGAATCTTTAGACCAGGGTTCGCAAAGTCCTCATTTTCAATTTCCACTGGGTTGGGTAGCCTGAGTTGGGTAGGATGATGTCCAATCGCCATCGTGACCGAAAAGGAATTAGGCCCTTGCCAATTGTGGGTTAAAGGAAATATGAAATGTTCACGGATCTTACGCCACATCCAGTTAGTGATTCTTCTCGCCTGCTTTGGTTCGCGATTGTTGCCGGCACAGACCACGTCGAACTCCTCTCCGCCACCAACTTCTTCGGTGCTCGCATCCCGGGTAGCGCGCCTGAGGCATGGCATCAATGCCAGCGAATGGTTCGCGCAGGTTTATGACACGCGCGGTTACACCAAGGAACATTTTCAGAACTGGACTACGGCGGAAGATATCGCGCTGATGAGATCGATGGGGTTCGATCACGTACGGCTCAGCGTCAATCCGCAACCGATGATGGCAAACCATCCGCCCAACGAAATTCCGGCAGAGTATCTCGGATATTTAGATGCGGCCGTGAAGATGATTCTGGATCAGAAGATGGCTGTCGTCATCGATCTGCATCCGGAGAGCGACTTCAAAGCTCGCCTCGCCAAAGATGACAGCTTTGTGCAGGAGTTCGCCGATTTCTGGCGGGCGCTGGCAAAGCATTACTCCACGTGGGATTCAGAGCGGGTCTTTTTTGAAATTTTGAACGAGCCCGAGTTCCCGGATCGCTATCGCTGGTATGGAGTGCAGACAAAGTTGGCGTCGGCAATTCGCGAAGGCGCTCCGCAGAACACGATGATCGCGGCGGGAGCGCGCTGGTCAAATGATGATGAGTTAGTTTTTCTTGAGCCCCTCCGCGATCCCAATGTGATCTACAACTTTCATTTCTACGAGCCACACCTCTTTACCCATCAGGGCGCGACTTGGGGAGTGTACTTCTGGCATTGGGTGAAGGGACTGCACTATCCCTCATCGCCCGAATCGGCTGCGAAAGCGGCGGCAGGAGTGCCGGATGCCGTAGACAAGCTAACTGTGGTTCGCTACGGGCAGGATCATTGGGATGCGGCGCGTATTGACAGCGAGATTACGCAGGTCGCGGATTGGGCGCAGCATAACGATGTTCCGGTGGTGTGCAACGAGTTCGGCGTGTATCGCGCGTATGCCGATCCGCAGGATCGCGGAGCGTGGATTCACGACGTTCGCACGGCGTTGGAACGCCACGGTATGGGATGGACGATGTGGGATTATTCCGGAAGTTTCGGAGTTGTCGTCAAGAAAGATGGGCGGAACGTGCCGGATGAAGTCACTCTGCGGGCTCTGGGGTTGAATCAGCGGGCGCGAAAATGAAATCTGCTTGCTCAGCAACCGACGGCATTGGTTGCCCCACGGTCAGTTTGAAAATCAGGATGTTCTTGCCGAACGAGTCGAAGCGCAGGTTGCGGAACTCTGCGAACTGGCGCTGCAATTCTTGCGGGAGACCCACGCCCCATCCAGTTTGAATGACCCAGACCGTTTCACTTGGACTGAGTTTATAGTCGTGGACAAGCCGCTGCCATTCCTGTGAAAAATTGGGGGCCCAAAACTGCCATCCCTTGTAGTCTTGCGAAACGACACGGTAGCCGCCGCAGGAAAACTGTTCGAAGCTAAGGGGAGCAGCGTCAAAAGAAATCGGCCGCTGCTGGCACAGATAGTGGCCAAGAATCAGGTCAGTCTGGTAATCGGTGAAGATGAGGTCGTTCGGTTTTACATTCTTGTTTATGAAATCGATCGCAGCCGTCATGTGCGCCCGGCTCTGATCGGCGCGGTCCATGCTGGGCGGCCGAGTCTTGCCAAATGCAATACAGGCCACAACGATGAAAGCGGAGGCCGTAAGCCCGCGCTCCCATCGCCCCACTGCCAAACGCTCCAACGCCACGCTGACGCCCGCCACTCCCGGAATAATCAGGAATGCGATATGTCGCGTACCGCCATAGGGATAAACATGCGCGAGGGCAGCGACTACGGCGACGGCAAAAACCAGAAGCAAGAATATTCCTAACCTGCGCGATGCGATTCGCTGATCCTTGAACTTCCCGCCACGCAAAAGAATCGCAACTCCAATCAGAAAGAACAATCCCATTACGTCGCCGATAGCGAGCTGCCCAAAGAAATACTGAAAGACTCCGAAGCTGTGCCCCACGAGGAATAGCAAGGGATTGTCGTGTGCCGCATCGAAATAGGAGCGGCGAAGAAAAAAGTCGCTCATCCAGCCTTGTAGTGCGGTTCTCGATTCGCCCACGCCAAGCTTGGAAATATGGCTCTTGTAGAGAAAGATCGCGAGGCCAAGCGCGCCGATCTGTCCGATTGCCCAAGTCGTCTTCAGCACCGGGGAAAATCCTTCGCTGAAGAGTCTGATTAGCGCATAGATCCCGAGGGCCGCCGCAAACCAAAAAGCGGAGTAATGCGACAACATCGCCAGATAGAGGCACAGGGAAAAAACCACCATCCTGCCCGATGAGCCCTTCGCAAAGGAATCGTCCAGAAAATACAGCGCGCTTGCGAGAAACGCCAAAAGCAAAGCGTATTGCCGGATTTCCGTGGAGAGCAAAATGACAGGCGGAAGGAATGAAACAAAAATAAGACCAATCAAACCGGCGAGATCGCCGGCCGAATTCCTGAGCCACTTGTAAAACATCCAACAGAAAACTACTCCCGCCAGGATGGAAGGCATGCGCAGCCAGAGTTCCGAAGTGCCGATCGCACGCCAGAAATACAGAATAAAAGTAAGCAGCGGAGGATGCGAAGCGGTGAGGCTCTGGCGATAGGCGAGCTGCCACGAAGTCTGGTTGGCCAAACGAAAATGCAGCGCCTCGTCGGGATTGAGGAACGTGCCGGATGCGGCCCAGATGCGGGCCAGTAGGCCGAACAGAAGAATAAAGGCCGCCGCCAGATCGATGCGATCTTGAGGCCGCGATTCCCCGCTGCTCGCGTGCCTGATGGTTTGCTGTCGTGGAATTGGCATCCTCGTGGCTAAGTCACAAATGCCCCGAGCCATTTTACCGGCAGGCTCGCGGCCAGGGCGTTTGCGAGGCGCTCATCTGCGGTGATCATCTCGATCTTGAATTGAATGGCCGTGGCGACATACAGAGCGTCGTAAATGCTGCGGTCGTAAAGAAGAGCGATCTTGAGGGCTGCAGGCAATAAGCTTTGACTGGAAATGGTGAAGAAATTTCGATCCTTCATGCCGGATGCGGCGCCTTCCGCAAGAGTCCGCGACCACCTCCCCTGACGAACGCCCTTCCACAACACATTGCCGATCTCGGCCCAGAAAATATCCGGCACCACGAAGTCGACTTCGCCAGTTACGTAGCGCTGCAAAAGTCGGAGGGCCTCCGCACTGAGCGTTTCATTGGCCGAGGGGATCATCCACTTCACCGCTACGCTTGCGTCGAGGACGAACGCCGTCAACGATTCCGGTCCTCGCGAATCATTTCCTCGGCGGTTGGAAAGGAAGCGGAGTTCTGCGATTGAAGAGCACGAAATTCTTCCATTCGATCGTAAAATTCACGCCGTCCTTGAAGTTCTTTCGCGGTGGGTACGTTTCGTTCCAATAATGAAATCACTTCCGCTGCAATCGACTTGCGGTTCTCACGGGCGCGCTTGCGAAGAGCCCGGTACAGCTCCTCGGGAATGTTCTCCACGTAAAGAGTCGGCATAGGGTTTACCTAGGAGTAGTATAGCATAAGCCTTGTTATGGGCGAAGGATGAGTCGTCCTTGACACCCCTTTCTCGAACGC
>JBAVUV010000917.1:0-12943 GCA_049696955.1 Candidatus Sulfotelmatobacter sp.
TAGGATTTCAGTGCTTGAAACTGCCTGCGAGACCCAAGCGCCTCCCCGGCGTGTGCCAGCACGGATTGGCGAAGAGTTACGAACAAACCATGATGAAAAAACGGGGGCTCGTTAGCCGAGCCCCACAGGCGTTTGGTGAGGAAGCGCCGATTGCCTTGCCGAAACTTTGGGGTCCACGGAGTTTGGTTTTGGTCGAGCGGCTCACCCGCGTCCGTCGGATCGCAGATATCGTGGAGTTTGAGATCGGTGTAAGCGGGCACCCAGACGACGTCGGAATTCGCGGGATCCGGCGCCAGTCTCGGCAGCGGCAGATCCTTATTATTGTTTAAATCTACCGCCAGGGTCTTTGTGGTTCCGGTGCGCAGGTTGAGGGCGGGATTGTAAGGATTGGGCTCGGTGTAGATCCACCCCTTCCTGTCAAGCGGCAGCTTCGGAATGTGGCAGGAGGCGCAACCGATTTGCTGGAAGATCTTCTCCCCATTCAAAACCGCTTTCTCGATTTCGGGATCGTTTGGAATCACGCGTCCGGGTACAGCCATCGTCGCCTGATAGAGTGTTGCAGCAGTAACATCGGCGCGGGTGAGTTCATTCTTGACGCCATCGCCATCATCATCAGTGTCCAGCCCAAAGCGCTCGCTGGATTGCATTCCGTGGTGTTGATTAAACGATGTATTGGTGAACTCACGCAACGAAACCACGTTGCTGGCCTGGTGCCATGGGCGAAGTATGAGAGTCGGCCGGTCGACCGGGGTTGGGGCAACGATACTCAGGCGCGGCAGGCCTTCGATTTTTGTTGTGTCCCAAGTGCCATCTTTCCGGCGCGTGAGCCAGCCGAAAGAAACTCCTTTGCTGACGAGCTGCTTGCTCTCGCCAAGTTTTAGAGAATCGCGAATGGCCTGCAAGTCGGCTGTCATTTGGCGCGCCAGCATCTCCAGATAACCGGCGCCAAACATCCCCGTGGTTCTGCGCAGGTTCGCCACATTCTGCAGAGTGACGGCCTTCTGTTGCTCATCGACCGCGCCGCTGGTTGGCACGCGGTCGGTTGGGTCAAAAGTCAGGAAGTCGAATCGTTGGCCGAGGACGAACACGCCCGTAACGAAATCGCCGCCGCCGCCGGGAATGCCGTATGGCATGTTGTGGCAGCCATAACAGGAGTTGGCATCCGGACCGGAGAGGCGGTTAAATGCTCTTGAACCGGAGAGCGGTTTCGAAGGATCCGATAGCGCAGTTCCGTCTCCTTTCATCAGCGGACGACCGCCGCCATCCTGGTCGGTCCAGTTGGCCATGAACAGCTTCCGGCCGTACGCGAGCAGATCTCTGAGTGGAGTGGTGAATTCCTCGTCATCCTGCAGATGGTGAGGAATGGCTCGCTCCTGTCCAATGGTGCTGGCCGGCTTGCGGTCATCAGCGATGCCCAGCACCCCTGCCAGGAGGAGGAGGGTGCAGAAAGCCGCGAATTGTGTCGACTTCTGCATTTGCTTATCGTGGAGCGGCGATGCCCGTTGGGAACTGGGGGATCGGCACCGTTCCAACTACAGTATTCGTATTCGTATCGAGAATCGTGACCGAGGACTCGCCACTGGTGCTCGCGGTGTTCGAGATATATGCCCGGCCATCCGCCGCTATAGAAATGGCAGACACTGCCGCGTTGATACCAGGCGCGACCGGCACTCCGTTTGGAATGGAGATGCGTATACCACTGTCGGTGACGTTGTCGCTGGCGTCGATATTTAGCACCGCGATAGCAGCATTGCTGGCCACAGGCTCCTCCGCACCTGGAACAGTCACATAAGCTCTGGTGCCGTCCGGCGTGTAATCAATTCCCCACGCCCAAGAAATTGGAATCGAAGTGCCTAAGGTGACATTGTGGTTCGCATCGATTTTCAACACAGCCACGAACCCGCTCGCCGGATTAGCCATCAGCGCATAGTGCCCGTCAGGTGCCATGGCGAGATTGGGCGTCCAGAAATTGAAGTTGTAGGCCACGGTCTTGCCCGTATCTGTCAGTAATCCCTGCGGTGAAAGCGCAAGAATCCTGAATTCGTTCTGGGCAGTATCCCCAACAATGACCGTAGTGCCGTCGGGAGTAACGGCTAGCGGGGAAAGGTCGCTTGAATTCGGAAACGTAAGGGTACTGACGATCGCCAGAGTGGAAGTGTTGATGGTCGTGACTGACCTTTGGTTCCAGATTGTGATCATGAAGCGCCCGTCAGTTGTGACCACGTTCGTGAAGGTGTTCGATATGACCCCCGTCTGGGAGATCGATCCGAGGTAAGCCGGGGGATTTTTCGTCATGTCAAACGCTAAGATTGGTGATCCGTCTCCGTAAAGCGATACGAAAGCTTTACTTGCATCGGGAGTCATGGAAACGCCCTCTGCGAACACCCCAAGAGGACCACGGACAAAAACGGCTGCAGGAGGATTTTTCGAGCTATCGATGCCCCAGATACTGGCGTTATTCGAAGTACCAAGGATGACAAAGGGACGGCTCGCCGTCACAATATCGCCGACACTCGTAGTGCCGCCGATAACCGGAGCAACAGGGGCAGAAGTTCCGGCGCGCACCACACCATTCGACGAGCCGTAGGCCTCTACCGTAATTCCACTTGCGCTGACGGAAACCGTTGGGACATTCAGAATGGAGAAGGTACCGTCGGATGCCGTAGTGCTTGAGTGACCAATCGTCTGCACGATAAAGCCCGGAAGCGGGTTCGCGCTGGTATCGACCACGCGGCCGGTTACAGTCGTGCCGGGGTCGGGAATTACATTCAACACCACGCCAGGCGCGGTTCCGACGTTGCCGCCGTAATCGACAGCTGTCGCGCTTAACGTGAGTGTGGTCGCCGTTGCTGGAACGGTGTAGTAAAAGACGTACGGCGCGACGGTATCAGTTAAAACCGGCTGCCCGTTTGCGAATAGATTCACCGCGGCAACTGCCACATCGTCGGTAGCGTTCACGGTGACTGCAATCGTGGAGCTTTGCACCACGGTGGTTCCCGACGCGGGCGAAACGATTGCCGCCACCGGTGGAATTCCGAATGTGTCCTGCAGAACCTGATATTGGCCGATGTAGAGATGGCTGTTGCCGGAGGCGCCGAACTTGTTCATCGTGGTGCTGTCGGCGGTGAGATAGACATAGGAGCCATCGACCGCAACGCTCATTCCGTAATCAGAAGTTAGCGGGAAAGTCAGCAGCGCGCGTGAGAGTATGTTTGTCGGGTCAGTGATGTCCGTGATGGGGACGCCGTCCGGTTCAAAGGACACGCTCGCGCCGAGCGCCAAATTTCCGAACAAGGTCAGATCATTCTGCACTCCCCCAAACGTCTTATTGGTGATCGCCGAGACCAGGGTGGGAGCGGCGGGACTGGAAATGTCGATCGACGCCACGCTGTTCTGGTAGGGAGCAGGAAGCGGATCGTAGTCCGCAGCGAATGCGTAGTTGCCCTTGATCGCCACCTGATGGGCATCGATTGTTGAAAGCTGGCCGAGTACAGCGGGAGCTGATGAGTTAGAGACATCTACGACATAGACTCCGCTGGTATCAGCGGCAACGACAGCGATTTCGCGCTGCGGATCGACGCTGACTCCACGGATCAACCCTGTAAGCGGCAACGAAGAAAGCTCAGTCGGGAATAACGGGTTGCTGATGTTGACCAGGAACAGATTCGTACTGTTCGCAATGTAGGCGAGGTTGCCTTGAACGTTTACATCCAGTGCAGTACCGGAAGTGCTCAGTGTTGCGCGAAGGGCTGGCGCGAGCGGATTTGTAATATCAATTATGTCGAGGCCGGCAGTTCCTGCGGCCACGAAGGCCAGATTGCCGGCGACTCTCACGCTATTTGCGTTGCCGGCAAGTGCAAGCGTGGCGGCGATCGCCGGAGTGCCGCGATTGGTTACATTCACTACTTGCAGCCCAGCCGACCCCGCAGCGACATAAACGTAATTGCCGTTCACTGCCACTCCGTTTGCAAAACCAGGAATGGCAAGGGACCCAAGCGCGGTGGGGCTAAAACCGGTCACCGTGCCGCTGGAGGTTGCAGTGAATCCATTGTTGCTTACGGTGATGGTGCAAACGCCTACGTTTCCGGCGAAGATGTTCCCGTCAGGCGTGCCAAAGTTGCAGATGGTGAGATCGCTCGAGGAATAGCTAGTTCCCTCTTGCGTGGACGTCAAATCGAGCGTCGTCTTGCCATCGATCAGGTGCCCAAGGACCTGTAGCTGTTGAGAGGCCTGCTGGCTTAGCGAATTCACTGCGAGAACAAATGTGGGTGGCTTCACTTCGAGCGACTGCAATGCCTTGGCCAGCTTTGCCGCGAGCGTGCCGCCAAGCGTGCCGGTCTGCACTTCGATTCCGTCTGAAATGCCAGTGCCATCGGTCGAGAAGAGTAACGGATTGGTGTGATAAACGAGAGCTTCCTGACCGTCGGTGAGGCCGTCGCCATCGGTATCCGGATTATTCGGGTTGGTGCCAAGCTGAAATTCCTGAAGATTGGTGAGCCCGTCGTGGTCCGGATCCTCGGCGGGGAATGCCGGATCGGTAAGCTGCGGACAAGTGGTTCCTGCGGAGAAGTTCGGACAGAAGTTGGTGAGAATCCAGGAGTTCGGAATTCCGCCGTTATTGGCGCCCGCGATGACTACCTGAATATTAAGGATGCCCTGCTCACCTTCGTTCAGCGCTTGAATGACCACCGTGCCGCTGCTCACGGCCGTAACCAGGCCTTCTGAACTGATGACGGCGATCGTGGCATTGCTGGTGCGGTATTGTGTCCCGGTACTCGAAGCTGAAATGTTTTCCGTGCTGCCGTCCGAGTAAGTGGCCATGGTTGTGAGCTGCGTCGTCTGGCCGGCCACCGTCAGCGTAGGTGTCGTCGTGTTGATGGTGATGCCTGTGGGAATCGGCGTGGTGTTTCCTAGTGTGATCGCGGGTAGGGTGAGAGATTGGTTTGCTGCCAGAGTGAACAGATCCGATTGGCCGAAGAGTGTTACGCCATTGCGCACGCATGTCGCTCGTGCGCGAACCGGTCCGAAGTTTGCAGGGATCGTCGGAAGAATCCAGGTGCCATCTGCATTTACCTGGGTAGTGCGGTTCAGCACGGCTACGACGCAGGTCGAGTCCAAAACCTGTGGCGGTGCCCCAACCGGAATGGTTACGTCAGTTGGGTCAGGCGGAGCTTCCCACTGCGCTGCTGAAATGGGTGGATGGAATAGCGGCAGAACCAGGAACAAACAGACGACGATGGTGTGCATTGGACGAGCGATGCGCTCGCGTAGAGTCATGCAAGAGCGAGTCGCGAGTGAAGCGACTCCGGTTATGCCGTAAGCCGGCGATTCCACCAACTCGCCAACGCCACCATTGTAAGAACCACCTTGCATTACCCGCTCCTGCTCACAATGAACGCAGATCACTCCGCGTCTTCAATGTGTAGTTGGACATACCGTGGCTGGTTCCTTAGATCCGTCAGAACAAGTTATTGTTTCTTGCTGACACGGCTGGCACCCATCCATGGTCGTGGCCAGTTGGTTCGGAGGCTCATCGCAAGCCGCCGGATTTCCTTCACCCGGTCCGCTAAGAAGAAAACACGCTGCCATGCACCCATATGCGCGGTCCCTGCAGTCGGGTCCCTGGTAGTTGTTCATCACGTTGTGGTAGCAACCGTCTGGTGCGCCAGGATCACCTGCGACATGAATTAACTCATGGAGTAACACGGGGGCTGGCGACTCGCTGCAGCCATGAAAAAGAAGAGGAAATAATCTCACATGATTAGTTCCATCATTTACGGCTCGCGCACAGGTGTCGGGTGAGTTGCCTGGTTGCGAGTTGCAGTCGATGTACAGATCCTGGTTTTTGACAGCGGTTTGTATCTGATTTCTTAGGGTAGATTCGATACACGCATTGGGTGAATCGTTGAAGACTTTCCCGAGGGCCTGATCTAAGGCATCTTTAATTTGTTGCTGGTCGAATCCGGCAGGCGCAGGCGAGCACGCCCCCTGCTGGCAGGTATTCCCAGAGGCACATGAATCACTGAGCTTAACATGCACAGAGTCAGATCCGTTGTTGTAGGAGAGATCAAACGCCTCCACTTGCGGCGCAGTACCGCAAGCGCCGCCATCGGTGGCCGGAACGCACCCGAGAGCTGGTCCGCCGCAGACTTGGCACTCCCCGCAATCGGCCACAGATCCGGCGGCGTTGGGATCTCCTCCGCAATGCCAGCCGGCTTTGAGCACACCTACACCGGGATCGGATGCGATTACCGAACCGTCATCGCTGACGGTTGCCGTGCCGATAGCCACGAACATGCTCAGATCGTGATCGTAGGAATACATTTCCGTTTTGGCCCGCGGCGCGAGGCCATCGACGTTGGGTAACGTCATCGCCGCGGGCGGATTAAACAAAGTTCCGGCGGGCTGAATACTGACGATGAAGCGAGGCTGCTGGCCGAAACCGGGGGCCATCGGCACTTTGTCGCCGTGCACAGTCGAGGCCGTGACGCATCCTTGACGCGCGCCGCCGGGGAACGTTGCCGAACCGGGAGCCACAGTCAGCGAAAACCCGGGATACTGCGGTAAGGTCAAGGTTCCGCCAGTCGTGGCGTTGACGCAAATCTGGTGCACCGTATCCAACACGGGCAGGTAGATTGGCGTACCGACCGTGTTGTCCTGACCGGCAACGGTGACGATGTCGTACTCGAGCGTCGGGTAGGAAACGCTGCCGCCGCCGGCAGTTGTACCATCGGCCATGAGCTTGAAATAACCGTAAGGCGCGCTTGTGATTACGAAGTGACCTTGCGCGTCGGTCTGCACCGGCGTGCCAATCTGCAGCGGCTGATTATTGTTGCTGCCCTGGTTCGTCTGGTAGAGGCGCATGGTTACTTCGGGTATGGGATTGTTGCTGTTATCCAGCACATCTCCGCTGATTGTCGTTTTAGTAGGATCTCCAGCGATCAGCGCGGTGGCGGTGAAAGCGGCAGCGGAACTGGAGTTTCCCGGAAAGTTTGCCGCAACGACGTTGCTCACCGGTGCCGTGTCAGCGCCGGGGCCGAGAGTCAGAACGGCAAGCGCACGCCCATCGCTGTCGGTTGTGATGGTTTGAGTTGGATTCCCGCTGAAGCTGCCCCCTCCAGTTACGGCCGTAAAAGTAACGGGCACGCCTGCGATGCGATTGTGCCCTGCGTCGGTAACCACTACCCCCAGCGGGAATGTGAGCGCTTGTCCTGCGACACCAGTTTGGTTTTCGCCGGAATCAACTACGATTTGCGCGGCGCTACCTGCAACGCCCACTGCGGTAAAATCCGCAACGACAAATGACGCAGCGCAAGAAGCTTCCACGAGATTGACGCCTACGCCTGACCGGTGGCCGAGAGTCCATGAGACCTGGGCATGGCCGTTCGAGTCTGTGTTGACGGTTACGGCGCCGCTACTCCCGCTTGCGGCGGTGACGATCCCGTCATTTCCAGTGACCTTGAATATCACGGTCTGATTCGCAACCGGATTGCCCGAAGGGTCGGTCAAGGCGACCACCAGCGGCGAAGCAAGCTGGGCTGCGATGGTCGCCGATTGATTGTTTCCGGAAATGATCGTGAGGGAGTCGACCACAGCAGCTTGCCCAATCGAAGGAGCCGGCGGTTGAGACGGAGATACTCGCGTGACCGTAATGGCCGTGGTAGTTGCGTTACCGGCCTGGTCTCGCGCGACAGCTTGAATCGTATTTGGGCCCAACGCCAGTGGCACGCCAGCAATGGAGTATGTGCGGTTCGCAACCTGCGCCGCAGTTCCGTTCACCGTCACTTGCGCATTGGAATCATTGACCGTGCCGGGAACAATGTCGTTCACGATTCCGGTTACCGAGACTGTCCCGCTCGTTGTGATCGAGTTGCTTGCGGGCGTATCGATGGTCAAATGAGGCGGCGTGGTGTCGAGGGTCACGTTCACGCTAGCTGTGCCCTGATTGCCTCCGGCGTTTGTCGCCACAACAGCAAGCGTGTTAACCCCTTCAACCAGTGGCACGGTTGCGGTGAATGTTCCGCCGCTGGGGAAGGCAGCGATGCCATTGATCGTCACCGTGTCTGCCGGGTTATCGACGGTGCCGCGAACGGTGATGGGAGTGACGTTCGTGAAACTCAAGTCAGCGGGCGAAGTGATGCTGACAACTGGCGCTGGAACAAGTGTGACGCTGCTGGTTGCGGACGCGGAATTACCGGCGACATCCGTTGCCGTGACGGAGATCGTGTCGGCGCCGGTAGTGAGCGATATGTTGCATGTGAATCCCGAGCCGCTGAGTTGCGCGGCAGCGCCGTTACAGGTAACGCCGGAGACGCCGGAAGCTGTGTCTGTCGCCGACCCCGAGACGAGAGTTTGACTGGAATATACGTTGCCCGACGAAGGCGATGTGATCGCAACGGTTGGCGGCGTCTTATCAAGCCGCACGAGTAGCGAACTGGTTGCGCTGTTCCCGGCAAGGTCTGTCGCCGGCTGCGATTGCACGGTGTTGAGACCCTCGTTGCTTACCGGCACGGCCGCTGGACAAGTGGCAACTCCGCTTAGGCTGTCCTTGCACTGGAAGCTTACCGTGAGATTGGAATTGTTCCAGCCAGCAGCATTGGGCGCCGGACTCAGAACCGGCGTAACAGTCGGCGGGCTGAGGTCGATATTCAGGTTAGCCGACGCGGTTGCAGTGTGCCCGCTCTGGTCCACCGCGGTCCCGGTGACAACTTGATTCGCACCTTCTGTGCTTACGGTTACGGGCGCCGAGCAGGTGGCGATCCCACCGGTTCCACCTGAGCAGGAGAACGTGACTGTAACCGGCGAGTTGTTCCAGCCAGTAGTGTTCGGCGATGGTGTTGCCGTCGCCGTGATCAGTGGCGGGTTATTGGGCACGAATGCGAGCGTCAGGCTGGCGGTGGCGCTGTTTCCCGCAGAGTCCGTCGCGGTTCCCGAAACCACCTGATTGCCCGCTGAAGCTGGAACCAGTTGCGGCGGCGGGCAAATGGCGATACCGGACAGAGTGTCGGAACAAATGAAAGTTACTGTCTCGTTTGACGTGTACAGGCCGGATCCATTGGCTGGCGGCGAAGCCATGGCCGTGATGGTGGGTGGCGTCTTATCGATGTTGAGCGTAACGCCGCCAGCGGTAGTGTTCCCGGCATTGTCGGTTGCCGTGCCCGAAACAATCTGATTCGCGCCTTCGGTGGTTACTATCTGCGGCAGCGGACAAGTCGCAACTCCGGAGAGCGCATCGGCGCAAACGAAAGTGACCGTCACGTTCGTGTTGTTCCATCCGGCTGCATCGGGAGGGGGAAGAATGGAAGCGGCGATTGTCGGTGGGGTCGTATCCGTTTCGAAGGTTTGCGAGATTACAGTGCTTGAGTTACCAGAGCGATCGAAAACTGTGAGCTGAATCGTGTGATTGCCGTCCTGAAGCGCGGGAAGTGTGCCGGTAGCCTGGATCGGGCCCAGGGTCAAAGCCGCTGTTTCATTCAAGCCATCCACCGTCAAAACCAGTTTGGAGGTGTCCACTCCGCTGCGGTCGTCCTGGTACAGAAGAGTCACCGCGACTCCGGCTGTGTTCAGAATGGCGTTCGCGGCCGGAGCTTGAATGGTTCCCGTGGGGGGAACTGTGTCTACCACGAATGTGGCATGCCCGCTGGCGGCGTTGCCGACCAGATCGTTTACAACCGCGCTCACGATATATGTGCCGTCAGCCAGGGAAGCACTGCTGGGGATCGCGCCAGTTGCTTGTAGTGATCCAACTTGAAAATAGGACGTGATGTCTGTCGCAGGATTCGTTCCTTGCTGCAGATAGACTTTGACCGACGAAACGTTGATACCCGTGCCGGTGCCGTCCGAGTACTGCAAGTTCAGGGGCGGGACAGGGTTGTTGGTGAAGGAATTATCGAGCGGCGCTGCGAAAGAAATCACGGGCGGTGTTGTGTCCACGAAAAATGACAAAGTCGCAGGCTGAGAGACATTGCCGGCACGGTCCTGCACGGATGCCGTGAGAACGTGCGTTCCATCGGCTAACGGAGGGTTCAGTTGCAAGACGCCGGTGGCAGAACTGGCGCCGGGTGCTACCAGAGTCGAAATATTCGCTCCATCCAGTGTGACTACTAGCGTGTTTGGATCCACGCCGGAAGTTGCATCCGAATAGGAGATGGTCACCGCGGGAGCGTCACTGTTGGTTCGCGAAGGAGGTGCTTGAAATGAGATGGTTGGCGGCGTTGTGTCCACCAGGAAAATGGATGAAGCCGTGCCCACCGTTCCCGCCATATTGCCAATCGACGCGGTTATCGTATTCTGGCCATCCGGAAGACTGAAAGCGGTAGTCAACTGCCCGGTCGCAGTGGCGGAGGTCGCGGTAAAAAGGCTGGTTGCGTCTGCACCGTTCACATAGACCTTGAGCGTGGTCAAATTCAATCCCGAAACGTCCGAGTAGCTGATCGATACACCAGGGACATGCGTGTTCAGGATGGCGTTCGGCGCCGGCTGAGTGACGTGAATGGTGGGCACAGATGTGTCCACGTTGAAGTTGATTTGCGCAGACCCGACGTTTCCCGCGAGATCTTTGATGGACGCGACCAGCAGATGCGCGCCATTGCCAAGGCCTGAGGCCAGTGTGGTTGCACTGGTTGGCGAAGCCGTCATAGCGAGTGGCACGCCATCGAGGGTGACACTCAGCTTGGTGGTATCAATCGCCTGATCGTCGGAGTACTGAACCAGAACCTGCGTGCTCGAAGCGCCGAGATAAGAATTCGCCGTGGGTTGTGAGAAGGAAATGACTGGCGGCGTGGTATCGATGTTGAACGATGTAGAAGCGTTGGCCTGGTTGCCGGCCAGATCCTGAATTTGCGCTACGATCTTGTTCGCCCCTTGGGGCAGAGGACTGCTTGTCGGAATATTGGCCGTCGCGCCGGTTTGAGTTTTTTGAAACAGGGAAGTGAAATCGGCGCCGTTCACCAGCACCTTCAAACTCGAAAGATTCACTCCGTCGTTGTCTGAGTACTGAATGCTGATCGTTGGAGTAGTGCTGTTCAGGTACACCCCTAATGCGGGCTGTACGATTTGAATCGTGGGGGAAGCCAAATCCACAGTGAATTGCGAGGTCGCGGCCCCTTGATTACGTGCCAGGTTGTAGAGCGTCGCCACGATTGTGTGCAGTCCCGGTGCGAGGGCCAGCCTGGCCGGAATCGTAGCGGTCGCGTCGCCATTCCGGATCGTAAACAGATTGGTGCGGTCTACGCCATCAATGGTTACTTTGAGCGTGGTCTGGTCACATCCGGAATGCCTGTCATCGTCGGAGCCTGGCGCCTTCGAATAGGTGATCTCGATTTGCGGAGTAGCGGTGCTGATGTAACTGCCGGTGGCCGGAGTCACGATGGTGACTTGAGGCGGAACGTGATCGGCGTTTGTGCCCGAGATGGCGATGGAAATCTCCGCGCCCGGCGCACCATCGACTGTAACCTGAAGCGTGTTCTCGCCAGCCACCGGGGAAACGGCAGGGTCCAATTCTGCGACACTCTCATTTATCTCCGAGGGACCGAGAATCTGCGTGCCGTTCAGCGAGACGGTTGCGGAAGTCACCCGCTCACGCCCGATTCCATTCCCGTTTACAACCTGCATGGTGAACGGAGCCCCCACCCAGCCGGGGACGTTAAATCTTGCCGTATAGCCAGTCGGCGTGTTTCCCCTTGTCCTGACAAATGTTTGCGTCGGGAACACATTGGGATTTTGCCCGCCATCGTCGGCAGATGCTGCCATCGGAATGGCGAAGAGGGCGAGGAGCGTGACAATGGCGATTCTTGCAGGCGGGCAAGTCGTATGGCGCAATGAGCACGGAGCAATTCCCGGGCAGATTGCCCTTAAACGATTACCAATAAGCTGCGAGCGCCACTTCATTTTTTGCTTCTCAGAACCAGCGCCGACGTGTCAGCATTGCCGCTGGCGTGACCACCCAGGTTGCCGGAAATACTTGAGCTTGCACTCAACCTGGCAAGCTCAGAATCGATCGTCTTCTCGAGCACCGCGGGGGATTGAGCGCCCGGAACAAAAATTCCGTTAATAAAAAATGCAGGCGTGCCGCTAACTCGCGCGCTGGATCCTGCTTTCACGTCAGCGTCAACGGCAGACTTGAATTTTTCCGTGTTCAAACATGACAAGAATTGCGCTTCATTGAGTCCGACAGCCCGGGCGCGATCGAGCAGCCCAGCGGCGTCCAGCTTGTTCGGAACCGAAAACAAGAGGTCGTGGTACTGCCAGAATTTTCCCTGCTCGCTGGCGCAGCGGGAAGCTTCCGCCGCCGCGAGCGAATGGGGATGAATTTGGCGTAGAGGAAAGTCCCGGTATGCCAGTTTGACTTTGTCACCGTATTTGGCGAGAACGGTTCTGATCGCTTGTTCCGAGCCACGGCAAAACGGGCACTCGTAATCGGAAAATTCCACGATCGTCACTGGAGCGTCGGGATTGCCGCGGACGCGAGAGGGATCGTATCCAACCTCTACTTTGGGCGGAACTAACAGAATCGCGACACTGGATTCCCGCCTGAGACTCTCCATGTAAGCCTCACGCGCGCGATCCAGCTTCGCCCGCTTCAAGGTTTCCAGGAGGCGCGGCTTCACTTCTTCCAGCGGCCTGTACTCCCGCTGGCCTAAATAAAAAGCTTCGATCTCTCTATCGCTCGGGTTGGGAATTTTCGAGGAAACTTCCTGTTCAATCAGCTTGTCAGTGGTGATTCCTTTGCGGCTGGCAGCGGCTTCTAATAACTTCTGATCAATCAGCGTTTCGACGGCACGGCTTTTCAGTTCGTACTCCTCATTCCGAAGCCGTTGGAGTTGTCCTTCCATCAGCGGCAGTAACTCATCCTCGTAGATTGCCTGGCCCGCAATAATGGCGATCGGCTTTCTTCCGCCAGCCTGGGAATTTGCGATGTAAGCCCTTGTGGGGACGTCAAGAG
>JBAVUV010000918.1:0-11583 GCA_049696955.1 Candidatus Sulfotelmatobacter sp.
ACAGGGTTTACCAGTGTCTTTACAACTAGCCTTTACAATTTGCGAGACTCTCTCCTCGGATCACAGCATTGCTGTAGAGGAGAGGGGGAATGGCGAAGAATCTGAGAGTAAGGTTGCTGGCCGCAGCGACCGTTAACGGCAAGCGTTCCTATTACAAACCTGCGAGGCGGTCCACGGGCTGGCCCGACGGCGGAGCCGTGATGGTCAAGGGCCGGAGGGTTCGGATCGACGCATCCCAGCTCCACGCTTACTACGTCACGTGGCTGGAAGGCAAGAAGCAGCAGTTCCAGAACGTGGGCAAGGATGCGCTGTCCGCGTGGCAGGCGAAACTCAACCGCGAGGCTCTACTCAACGGCGTGGCCGGGGCAGCCGAGCAGGTGGCGAAGTCCACGGGCAAGCGGGTCACCGTGGCGGATGCCGTCGAAGTTTTCCTTGAAGACGTGAAAGCGGGAAAGTCAGCCAAGACCCATCTGGCTCGCAAACGGATGCTGGCTCTGTTTCAGGAGTCCTGCCCGAAGCAGTTCCTCGACCAGATCACCGAGGCTGACTGCCAGCAGTTCATTCGTTTCCTCCGTAAGCGTTACGACTCAGCCAAGGGTGCCCGCACCGTTTACAACGTTTTCCAAGGACTGAACACCTTCCTTCGCGCCAACAAGGTTTTCATCGCTGGCGCACTGCTCGGCAAACTGGACTATGACGAGAAGATCGTAGACGCGTATACGAAGGACGAACTCAGGGCACTCAAAACGGCTTGCGCCGAAGAGGAGTGGCTGGTGTGGGAGTTCTTCTGGTGGAGCGGATGCCGCGAGGGTGAAGTCTCGCATGCGGAGTGGTGTGATCTCGACTTCCGCAAGAACGTTCTGCACGTCCAACCCAAGCCGCATCGCAACTGGAAAGTGAAAGATAAGGAGGATCGGTTTATTCCGCTGCCTCCTCCACCGATGGAAAAGTTGCGCGAGCACAAGGGCAAGGCCCAGGCCCACGGTTTGATCTTCCCGGCTGAGAACGGTGGCGTGGAAGGTCACTTCCTACGCATCCTTAAGAACTTTGTGAAAGAGAACGAGATCGAGGGTACCTGGGAATTGCACAGGTTCCGCAAGACATTGGCCACGTTCTATCACGAGGAGCGGGGCGTTAGTGTGCGGACATTACAGCAGTGGCTCGGGCACTCAGACCTGGCTACCACGATGGCCTACCTAAAAGGGAGCGACGCTGCCAGCGAACGTTCGCAGGCTCAGGTGGCGAAGGCGTACGAAGCCTGCGTGTAAACGCATTCTACCGTCTCCCCAAAGCCTGCCAACGGCAGGCTCTTTCTTTTGGGCAGCGTGCAGTCAGAGGACAAACGGAGGTCGATCTACAACTCTGACTACCTCGCATTTGCCTACAACGAATTTATACATCACGAAGGGCCACTGGTCATCTTTGGTCATTCACTGGGAGCCGGTGATAAACACCTCATTTCGGCCACAAGGCAGCAAAGTGCGAAACGCATTGCGATCTCCCTCTTGCCCGTCGACGATCCCCGGATCGTGGAGACGAAAGGCACACTCCAGACGCTACCTACCAGACTTCGAGCTATTGTTCTTCGACGCGAGAACTCATCCACTTAGTTCGCCGACGCTAGAGGTTCCAGAAGCCTAGCTCGCTAGAACCATGCAGATTGTGACATTTGTGGGGTTGTAACTGGCCATGCCCCCCCGCTGCTAATTGGCATTCGGTAATCGATCAGTGCACCGTCAAAGCGCACGTTATTGAACTCTCGAATCGGTTCCACGGGATCGCCAGTCGCGACGACCTCGAATCCACAATCTATAAGAATGCTTCCCAGCAACCTTCTGGCCTTCACATTGTCATCGACATAAAGAATGGTTGGAATCCTTGCTATCAAGTTAGGCGACTTCCAAATATTGTCCATGCATTATTGGAAGCGTCGACGGCGTCTGACAACGTTAAACTTTGCTTGCCGTTGGGTAAAGTGTTTGTGAAGTCGCCTTCGAGCTCCTGGACGCCGGCAGTCATTCCTCGTCAGCTATATTCCGCACGCCGGATTTAGCTTTCTTGCCTCGCCAGCCTGAACGCGAGTAGCTATTTTCCCTTCGCGACCGAACTTGCTTCTGTGATCTTGCGCAAGCGGGGATCAGTGTAACGCCCGTTTTGAGTTGCATTCGATGATGCTTTCCATTGCCAATCCACCCAACAAATCTTCACTGAATTGAGAGTGAGTCTTTACGCATAACCCTCCTCGATCTGCGTCTTATCGGTAAGAACGAATGTTCAATCCAAATCACAGAAGCTCAACGCTTCTATGGTCAGAACAAAAGAGGAGAATTTATGACAAAGCATCTGCTGTTTCTTTTCGCGAGTCTTTTCCTTGTGGCGGGTACCGTTCACGCTCAGTCTGCCTCATTGAGGGCGGATATTCCCTTCGAGTTTGTTGTAGGTAACACCATCATGCCCGCAAGAGCATACACAATTCAGCCATCGAATCTGGATGGATCGATGGTTGAGCTTTGGAGCCCAGATATTAAGAACGGGATCTTGCTCATGGTGTGCACCTGTGCCTCAGATCGTAATCCTGAGCAACAACATGAAAGCAAACTCGTGTTTCAAGTCTCCAATGGCCAATATTTCCTTTGGCAGATTTGGACAGAAGGTTATGACGCGGGACGACAGCTAACTATTAAGCATCCCCGAACTCAGGAGGCTAAACTCGCCCCGCCGCGGACGTTCGTGGTCGCGGCCGCGATCGGCAAAGCGTGACGGGTTGTCTTGCAGAAGCCGGAGGATGAGATGACTGATCGCACTCCATGGTTCTATACGTCCACGATGAGATTGGTGAGCGGATGCTTGCGGTTGCGGTCCTGGAACTCACGTATTCCGCGTTAGGACTGCCGCATCTGCTCTCCGTGCCATGGAGCTTGTTTCAACGCAAAGGTTCGCTGGCGTGATAAAGGAGACGCAACAAATGCCGAACCGAACTGTCAAGCTTACATGTGTGGTAATGCTCATCCTTGGAATTGCCGGTCCCGCAGTAGCTCAGGACAATGGGGCTCAGCAGCCCTCAGCGCGAGAGCAGCTTCAGCATGTCCATACCCCGCAATCGATCGACGAGGAGCTGGCCCACCTTACGAAGTTGACTCCGAAACAGCAGCAGCAGGTCCGGCCTCTGCTTCAGGAGCACCAGGACAAGATTCAGACGCTGCTCGACAAGAATCCGAAAGCTTCGCGACGGGAGCTAGCACCTCAGATTCACGATATCAGCGACGAAACCCACCGCCAGATTCATGGTCTGCTCACAGATCGCCAGAAAGAGTTGGAAAAGGCCATGCAGGAACGTGAGCATAAAGGAGAACAAAACAGGCGACCTGATCCGCCTGCGGGGTGGGAGGGGGAGCCATCTCTTTCAGCCTTCGATGTATTCGATGGAGGACGCGGGAGTGAGTTATTCATGACGAGGTACGAGTGCTGAAAGCCACGGTTGAGTTGTTGAGCGAGCTGTTCCTTCTCGCTCTGAGTTTGATGATCACGTTAAGTGTTGTTGTCTCCATTGTCACAGCCTTACGGGCTGTCGGTGAAGAGGAGCTGTCAAGTGAGGAACGACCGAGAGCTTTGACGACTGCGACCCATCACCAACACAAGCTTCTAGAAAATGAACGCAAGACATGCTCCGACGCTGAAGTCTTTAGGCGTGATACGAGGGTCTGACCTTCGAGCGAAATACGATTGCTGTGCCTGACCGCACCTCGCCTCTTCTAAATCTGCTAGTTGCAGCACGTGGCTGGCGTACACATGGGTCGCCGAGTGGCGCACGTTTAGCCTTGGGCATTATTGCGTGATCGTGATCGTTAAGGCAGCGGTGTGGTTGATTGCGCCCGTGCCGCTTGCCGAAGCCGTCACAGTAACTGTGCTTGCTCCAGCTGGGGTACCGGGGGTACCTGGGTTGCCGGGATTTCCCGCTTTACTACTGCTGCCGCACGAAGTCAGCCCCGCCGCCAACGCGAGAAGAGCAAACATGCCGAAGACACGCCAACCGTGAAAGGTTCGTTTTTGGCGAGTGGTGATGGCAAAGATTACTCCCAGGCACGGAACCAGCAGCGCATAGTTCAGGTAGCTCGAAGATTGTCTCGGCCCGCGCAATGCAGCACTTGCAGCAGTCGTATTAATGGTAACGGTGCTTGAAACCGGGTTGCCACCGCTAGGCGTGACCGACGGTGGGTCGAAGCTGCATGTGGCTTCTGAAGGCAGCCCACTACAGGCAAAACTCACCTGCGAACTGAATCCGTTCACGGGCGTAACGGTGAACATCGCAGTCCCGCTTTGTCCGGCGACGATGGTCAGAGTGGATGGGGTGACGGACAGATTGTAGTCTGGGTTGGTGCTGATGGTGTAAGTCGCGGTCGCCACAGCGCCGCTGAGGTAGCCGCTGGCCGCAGCGATCGCGTTCAGCGTCTCCGTGGAACTGACTGTAATCGGCCCGCTGTATACCTCCGAGCTCGTTGTGGGGGTTGTCCCGTCGTTTGTGAAATAGATCGTTGCCCCAGTCGTCGAATCGGTGATCGTCACCGTTTGTGGCGAATTGTAAGAACCGGCGGGGGGAGAAAACGACGGCGTTGCCGCCGCCGGCAACGAACTGACCGTGAGCGTTTGCGCGGCGGAGGTTGAGGTGGCGAACGTGCCGTCTCCACTGTAGATGGCGCTAATCTGATAAGTATCCAACGCCAGACTGCTTGGATTGTAGTTGTAGGTGGCTACTCCACCACTCATGATGGTCGACCCTAGTTCGTTCGATCCATTGAAAAACGCGACCACGCCGGTAGGCGTTCCGCTGCCCGAGGCGGGGGCAACCGTCGCCGTCATTACCACGGGCCCGGCCGAGCCTACCGTAACGCTCGCAGGCGAAAGGTTCAGGCTGGTGGTGGACGCGGTAGTTCCACCGATCCCTAATGACAGGCTAAAAACCGTTCCATTGTTGCTGGCGCCGCCGCCGACGGTAGTTCCGAAGATGGTCCCGTTAGTGGTGATTGCGAGACCGTTCGGTCCATCACCGTCTGTCTCATCGAAGCTGTACAGCGTAATCAGGGTGCCCTGCGGGCTCATTTTGAAGATCGTCCCGCAACCAACGGTGCAATTCGGGCCGGAACCGGAACCGCCCCCGCCAGTTGTCCCGTAGAAGTTCCCATCAGTTCCTTGTAATAGGCCACTAGGACCGCTCCCATCGGGACAGCCAGCCTGCTCGCAAAAGGTGTAGAGCGTGGTCAGCGTGCCGGCGGGTGTAATTTTGAACACCGTGCCGGAGCCCTTATCAAGAGGGGCCGTGCTGGTCCCGTAGAAGTTCCCATCAGTCCCTTGTACTAGGGCACCAGGACCGCTCCCATCTGGACAGCCAGCCTGCTCGCAAAAGCTGTAGAGCGTGGTCAATGTCCCGCTTGGGGTGAGCTTGAATATCGTGGAACAAGGACCTGGTTGACGGTAGCCACAATTATCGCTTCCACCGCCGCCCGCTGCCCCATAGAAGTTCCCGTCGGTCCCTTGCACCACGGAGTAAGGGTCGTAGCTGTTAGTTCCGTTGAAGGTATAGACCGTGGTCAGAGTGCCTGACGGAGTGATTTTAAAAATTGTGCCACAGTTACCGGAGCAAGAGAGAGTACCGCCGTCCGTGCCGCCAGTTGTCCCATAAAAATTCCCGTCTGTGCCTTGTGCTAACCCGGATGAAAGGCTACTCACGGTAGCTAATATGACTGGCGTGCCGCCAGGGACGATTGAGAAGATCGTAGTCGCCGCTGTGCCATAGAATTTTCCATCCGAGCCTTGTATCAGGCCGAAATAAGGGTTTCCGCCGTCAGTTCCGGCGAAACTGTGCAGAGAGGTCAGCGTGCCTCCCGGGGTAATCTGGAAGATTGTGCCACAGCCACCGTCACAGTTTTCTGAGGTCCCGCCGAAATAAGTTGTCCCGTAGAAGTTCCCGTCGGTACCCTGCACCAGCCCACCACCAGGTTCTGATCCATCAGTTCCGTCGAAGCTGTGGAGTGTGGTGAAGGTTTGCGCAGGCGAAGCGATCACAGTCGCAACACAAAGCATGGAAACGATATACGACCGTTCCAACAAGCCAAGCTTCTGCATTCTTACCTCGCGCGAAACTTCCCGGGACTTCCGCTGAACGCTGCCCCCGAAGGTCCTATAGAGGCCCGGCTTGAATGTCGGGTACTATTTATCACAGAATCAGGCTAATGAGAAGTGTGGACTTGGGGTTGTGAATTTCCACAAGTGGGGGCATTCGATCTGTAAAATCACCTCCTGCGGCGTTTTCCAATGTTTGTTGACGATAAATCACGAAGTGCCGTGAAATGCCGCACCAATTTTGGAATATCCTTTGTACGTTGTCGCAGGGCCGGGATACTAATCTAAGGGGGGAACGGGGCGAAAGCGCCACTCTTCGAGCGAAGGTTTGGAGAGGCGTATTGCATTTTGGTTTTTGGGCCAGATCAGTTTTGAGATCGTAATCGAAACGCAAATTGCTGCGGCGGCGCAATTCACTCAATATCCCAGCCGCTTGTTGACAATGTTCTTCAAGGGTTCGCCCTTGTCAAACCTGGCATACTGCTGAAGAAAGAAGCGCATCGCCTGATCTTCCCAGTCGGCCGTGTGGTCCGCGCAGTGCGGCGACAATAAAACATTCTCCAGCTTGTACAGCGGATGTCCCGCCGGCAGCGGTTCGTGCTCAAACACATCTAACCCCGCTCCCTTAATTCGCTTGGCGGTTAGCGCACGCAGCAGCGCCGCCTCGTCAATGACCGGCCCGCGTCCCACGTTGATTACTACGGCCGCCGGCTTCATTACCGCGAACTCCGCGTCGCTGATCATGTGCCGGGTCTCCGCGGTCAATGGGGCCGTCGCCACAATGTAGTCGCAGAGCGCGATCATCGCCCGCCGCTCCTCAGGCTTGTAGAAGTGATCCACGAGCGGATCGGGAGATGTGGGAACATGCCGCTTCGTCGCAAGCACGCGCATGCTCATGGCGTGCACCCGGCTCGCCACGGCTCCGCCAATGTCACCATAGCCCAAAATCCCAACCGTCTGTCCCGCAATCTCTTGTACGTCGAACGGCTCCCAGACAGATGCCATCTGGTTGCGAACCATCCGCCGGAAATCTTTCGCGAAATACAAAATCGCTGCCAGCACAAACTCCCCGAGCGACGCGCTGAAAACGCCGCGGCCGTTGGTCAGCAGGATTTCACTCTCCACGAGTTCCGGAAACAACACGTTGTCCAGGCCCGCGGCCCGGGAGTGTACCCAGCGCAGCTTCGGGCAAATCCGAAACAGTTCGCGCAGCAACTCCCGCGTCCCCGACCACTGCAAGAGCACCGTGGCATCCTTCGCGGCGTGAGCACACGCGGCAACCTCGCCACATACTGTATGCGGCAGCTCGTTCAGCATGGCGAACTGCGGATCGTCTCCCGACGCCAGCACCAGCACTGGATTCTCTTTCCCCATATCCCTTCGCGAGTCTAAGGTCTTCCAGAGCCAGAACGACAAGAATCAATGCGCAATTCTTGGCCACCGGTTTCTCCGTTGTCAAGATTGTTGCCATTGCCGGACGACCGAAGAATTCGTGGACACGCCGCGGCTAAGGATGTGGTCTCAGCAAGCTTAAATCGTTTCCCAGGCTGCTAAAGAATATTTACTGCGCGAGCGGCCAACAGAGCCACTGTGGTCAGGGAGATGAGCGATTGCACCATCATAAGGACCTTGGCCCAGCCCGATAATACGGGACAGTCCGTTGGCGAAAACGCAGTGCTGGTATTGAAGGCGAGAAAAAGATAATCCACAAAACGTGGACTCCAGCATTGCTCTCCCATCTCGCGTTTGGCTTGCTGATCGAGAGTCATCTGCGGAAAAAGGAATGCTCCGTCGGTATGTACGCCACGCAGCTCACGTTCGCGCGGGCCACCTGCATCCAGCCGCCAGTACCAGGAGGCAAAGACCAGGATATTCGTAATCCACAAGGCAGCCGCGGAACGCAACAGCTCCTTAGGGGACTGGCGATGCGAGGGCAGACCCGCGACCAGCAGTCCAAGCGACCAGATCATGTCGACAGTCACGATGACGCTTAGCAGATAGCCCAAAAACTTGTTGAGGTCATCTTTACCGCGCTGGCGTGCCCACGTTGTGGGAATCAGAAGCACTCCGACAACAACAATGAGCATCCAGTCTGGGCCAGCTGAGAGGGATTCGGGCAGTGAGAGGCGCAATCCGCCAACGGCAAGCAGAGCCAGCATTGCCGGCCAACGTGGCTCTAAGCGTTTCGAAGTATTTGGCATCGTACTCCATGGTGCGACGCCGACCCGAAAACAGCAATTCAGCGCCGTGGTTCAGAAGATTGTCGCATGATGGGGTGCTTCTCCGAGTGGTCGGGTAGTCCGAGTTCGGCGATTAACGACGCTTCGTGCCGCAGGGGGTAAGTCCTCTTCGCGGGAGAACTTGAGGTGTAAGTCTTCGAAATTAGAAGGGCGGCGTTTGCGGATACTCGTCAACCCAGAGCCCCATAATCGTGGCCATGACATTGTTCATTCTTTGCGTCATCGTTCTTGCCGCCCTCATCGCGAGGGATCCTTTCGCCGCCGCCGCTCGCTGGCCTTGATCATTTCGTTCAAATCCGCCGCTGGACGTATCTCGAAAATGCTGCCGTACTTCAGGGCCGGATGCTGCGCCATGAGCTGTATCGCATGGTTCATGTCTCGCGCCTCAAGGACGAGAATGCCGCCGAGTTGTTCCTTGGTTTCCGCGTAGGGACCGTCCGTAGTTGCGACTTTGCCGTTCTTCCAATACAGGGTCAAGGCGGCTTCCGCAGACTGAAGCGCTTCTCCACCAGCCCAATGCCCGTTGGCGCGAAGATGGTCGTCGTATTCAAAGCATGTGTCGAACATCGCGTGTTGCTCGCTCTCGGTCATGCCTTCGTGTTTGCCTTTGTCGTAGTATCCCAAACAGACGTATTTCATGAATGCCTCCTTATTCTTGTGACTCAGAGCCATTGGGATTTTTGTCTTTTTCCAATCGCTCCATAACAGGACGACAGCAAGGCGGCTGTCGCAGATTTGTCCGTCACTGTTTCAAGTAGTGAAGCGCAACACATCCTGATTTAAAAACCTTCGACTCAACAAGTTTCAGTTGTGATTTCTCGGGCAGGTTAACCCCTTCCAACAACCGTCTTCCCGCTCCTGCAAAGATTGGCGCAACGACAAAACGATATTCGTCAACCAGGCCAAGCTCTATAAGCTGTGTAGGAATATCTACACCGCCGACCAGAATAGGTTTGCCGGGTTCTTGCTTCAATTTAAGGATTTCATCGCGAAGGTTGGCGCGAACAATTCTCGTATCTCCATCTTCAGCGCTGGCCAATGATCGTGAAAAAACAACCTTCTTCTTGGAGACAAAGGCTTGAGCAAATTCGATATCCGCTTTTGTCTCGGACTGGCTCTTTGCGATATCGGGCCAATAAGGAACCATCAATTGATAGGTCTTACGCCCATAGACGAATAGGCCAACCTCTTGCAGGAGGTGCGTATAATATTCAAGTAGATCTTCAGCGGGATTGAATTTAGTGTGGTCGCAGCAGCCATCCAGGGTAAGGTTGATTGCGTAGATTACATTTCTCATTTGATTGTCCTTGTCTTATGTACCCGCTCTTTGTAGGCCCTTTGCACAGTCCGGCTTAGCGAACTTCCGTTCCGTCTGACCACCGTTGCACGCCGATCGAGAACATAGTCAGGTGCTCGGTCAGGTGCTCATGCTCGTCGCTCACCGCCAGGATTGGAGAATCCGGCAGATTCGCTCCCCAGGTTGCGGGGTCGGTCTGCGAATAGAAAAACATCACATGCGGAGGCCAGTGTTTGACGCTGTCGCCGCCGTATCCTTGCTTCGACATCATGTAACACATCGCCCCGGGTTCCATCGCCGGCAGTTCTTTTTTGTCGACGGCGGCCGCGATGGCCTCGTCCGTCTGAGCTTGCGTGCGTCCCGCCAGGATCAACTCGGTCCTTTTGATGTTGCGTGGAAGCAAGGAACGCTCGGCTGCCGCGTTATAACAAATCGGGGTCTGCACTTTCGGACTCCAAAAATCAGGATCGGGTGCGGAAGTCCACGAACGTTCCACCATACAGACGAAACCGTTTTTGCCTTTGACCGCCGTTTCGAAACCATGGCGCCCAAGAACGAGGACCTCTGCATCGCGTGCAATGGACTCCGGCGCCGCACTGCGCGCCAGAGCTATTTCCGCACCCTGATCCGTCATGAGGTATTGCTCGATCGGGGCCATGCTCGTGTAAGGTGTTGCGGCATCCTGTGCCATCGCCTGATACGCCGTACCGAGCACGACAAGCACTGCGAAGCTTTTAATTGCGATTGCGCCAACCTTCTTTTCCCGCATCTTTTTCCTCCTGAGAATGGGCCAAGCCGGCCCAGCAAATAATGTCTTCTATGGTTTTCGCTTAAAAAATGGTCGCTCCTCACCGGACGCCAGCCGTCGCTCGGGTATCGGCAAGAAACGCTCGCACCTCGACCGGCGCCCGGCACGCGATGACAGTCTTGCGCCCCCAGGCCAGGGCCTCGTCCAGATCGGCAGCTTCCAGGATCCAAAAACCGCCGATATGCTCCTTAGTCTCGAGGTACGGGCCGTCGGTGACGAGCACCTTACCATCGGGCTGCTTCCGCAGCGACCTCGCATTTCCGGCCGCGCTGAGGCCGCCGGCAAAAAGCCTGGCACCGGCAGCGATCATCTCCTGGTTGAGTGCGTGGATATCGCGCACCATCGCTTCGCCCTCTGAGGACGGGTCGTAGTTGTCGGGGTGGTGAATCGCAACCAAATATTGCGGCATAATTTCTCCATTCTCTTTTAACGGTCTTTTTCTTGTAGTGGTCTTCTTCCTGAAGAGGCCGGGCCGCTTGCCCTGCCTTCACGATATAGTCGAGCGGCCAGTCGGAATTCGACAAGTCGTCCAAGAATTTTTTTCTTACGCTTAGAACTCTGGCGGGTGCCCCGCCCTTGTCGCGTTTTGTGCAACAGGACGGGGGTTTTGAGCTTCCCATTCTCGGAAACGAACGCCAATACTTGGGCGCTTTCGTACCCAATTCGCCCGCCTAGGAGGCTACGATGTACAAAGCCCGGAGGAGTGGGCCTGGAGCAGCTTCCGGCGTTATCTCACTGGTAGCTGAAGGCGTAGTCGAGATCGAGTCACACTGGACCGCTCGTAAAGCGGCTACGCATGGGAGTTTCGCTCACCGACGTAGGAAGTCAAAACCCCCGCCCTGTCGCACAAACCGCGACAAGGACGGGGCACCCCGAAGGTTGATTAGAACGGCGAAAGGCTGCCAGCCCTTGGAGAGTTTTTTACTACTGGCGCATCTCAGCGGCTACGTCGTTGCCGAACTTCTCTTGGATGTACTTTTGGGTCTCGGGATCGAAGTCGGTCATGTCAAACATCCGTCGAACTTCGACCGTTTCGTTATTCTTTCCGGGGATGCGCGAGGCCCATTCCAGCGCCTCTTCGCGCGATTTCACCTGGATGATCCAGTAGCCGCCCACCACTT
>JBAVUV010000919.1:0-13175 GCA_049696955.1 Candidatus Sulfotelmatobacter sp.
CAACCAGTTTGCTGACGCCTTCGAAGAATGCCGCTTGCCGCAGGAGCGAGCGAAAGTCGCGCTACAACTCAAGCATCTGGTCACGCCCGCGGGCATGGGCGAGAGCTTTCACGTGCTGGTGGCGGGCAAAGGGGTAAAACAAGAGACAATCGAATCTTTATCTGGCTTGTGTTTCGGCGCCAGGCAAATCGTTCGCTGAATACACCTGCTAGGGGTTAACGCCGGCGAGCGTTGTCGACTTATCAGGGACAGATGCTGTGGTTTTGTTGTCAGCAGCAGAGACTTCCGGATACTCGTAAACTCCACGCCCTGATTTGCGTCCTAATCGTCCCGCCTTCACATACTGCACCAGAAGCGGCGCCGGACGATATTTCTCTCCCAGCGACTTGTGCAGATACTCGAGAATATTCAGGCGGGTGTCGAGGCCAACTAAATCGACCAATTCGAACGGCCCCATGGGATGATTCAATCCCAGCTTCAGCGCTTTATCGATATCTGCCGCCGAGGCAATGCCCTCCTGCAGCATATAAAACGCCTCGTTCCCGATCATGGCATTGATGCGGCTGGTAATGAAGCCCGGCGCTTCCTTGATCACCACAACTTCTTTACCCATGCGCTTGCCTACTTCGACGGCGGTGGCCAGCGTGTCATCGTCGGTTTCGAGCGCGCGAACAACTTCGAGCAATTTCATTTTGTGCACGGGATTGAAGAAGTGCATGCCTAGGCATTTTTTGGCACGGTAAGTCACGCTGGCTATTTCGGTAATACTCAGAGAAGAAGTGTTTGAGGCCAGCATCGTCTCCGGGCGGCAGATTTTGTCGAGCAGAGTGAAAATCTCGATCTTCGACTCCATCTCTTCCGGAACGGCTTCAATCACCAGATCGGCTTCGCGGGCGGCCTCTTCCACCGAGCCGGCATACTCCACGCGTCGGAAAGCGGCATCGGCATCGAGGGACGATACTTTTCCTAACTCAACGGCCTTACCGAGATTCGCCCGGATTTCGCTTTCCGCTCGACGCAACGCTCCCGGCAGCAAGTCTTCAAGAATCGTGCGATAGCCGCCGAGAGCAGCGGCATGCGCGATGCCCCGGCCCACAATGCCGGCGCCGATCACCGCAATGGTGTTTACCGGAGCCACTACTGCGCCATGACCTTTTCTTTTTCCAGATCCTTGATCGCGTCATTCAACGCGCTGCCCGCAGCACGCAAACTGTCCGCCAGACGCTTACGCTCTTCGACGTTCATGGCGGGAATGGCAATGCAGATGCGGCGCAGCGTAGTTGTAATGTCTTCCACGTAATTCATCGAACGGATTAATTCACCAGATGCAAGCATGAAGGCTCCTGTAGTTATGTTTTCAATCGGCTATGACACTGCCCGTCCCGCACACGATCAATATCGCGAGCGGAGCTTCTATTCTGGACGTGTCGGCGAATTTAGTAAAGGTTAAGCGCCTGAGTGGGATCAAGCTCCGCCGCAAGAGCCAATGTCCCATTCTTAACCGCCATTTGTTAGCAATGACTTAACCCGAGCAGCTTATAATTCCTATCGATTCTTTAAATGGGCCCCCTGATCTCACTGCGAATCTAAGGATCATATGGCAGACAAGCCCCTGAAACGCTACATCTTTGCGAGCGACTTCGATCAGACTCTCACATTCAACGACTCCGGCTACGTGCTGGCGGAGCTGGTCGGCATCCCCACTGCGGATTTTGAACGCAAAGCCAAAGGCATGGCGAAGATCAACCTGGTGCAGCAGGGTGCGGAGCTTGCCTATCTTCTGCTCCACGATCCTGAGTTTAAGGCGAAGGTTCGGAAGGAGCATCTTCACGAGGTCGGCAAACGTATTCGCCTGAAAGGCGACATCAAGCTGCTTTACCAGATTCTTGAAACCGGCGTGGATGGCCACTTTTTTGATTTTTATATTTTGTCGGCCGCTCCAGTCGAGGTGATTTATTCGGCTCTCGAGGGTATCGTCCCGCACGATCACATTTTCGGCACTGAATTTCACTACAAGCCTACCGGCGAGATCGACACGATCATTCGCGCAACCGCGGGCTATGGCAAAGTTGCAGTGCTCAACCAGTTGCTGGCGCAGCACGTCACCGGACCTGATCACGTTATCTATTCGGGAGATGGCAGCTCCGATATTCACGTGATGTTGCAGCTGAACGCGCGCGACGGCCTGACCATCGCAGTATCGGAGTCACCGCATGTTTCGCAAATCGCAAAGCGCACCGTGCTCAGCACCAGCGCTTTGGCTGTGCTGGCGCCAATCCTTGAAGAAATCGTCGGATGGGAACGTTCCCGGATTCGCAGCTTTTTCGAAGCCAACGGCATGTTGATTCAAGAGTGGGAGCGAGTCCGCACCGACTGGCTGACACTACGGCCGGTCGTCACGGAGACTGTGGAACCAGTACCATTAGTGTGACGATATTGTGATTGCACCCGCCCGATCGATGACGGCTCGATAAAGTCATGCTACGCGATAAGAATCTTATCCCGCTTTCCCACCAGCATCAGCGGGCGCTGGCGCTATGCGTGCGTATCGATCGCGCGCAACCTATCCCCGATTCTGATTTGGAGGTCTGGCAAGCGGAGATCGAGCAACAGTTCGAACAGGACATCAGAATTCATTTTGCCGCCGAGGAAGATGTAATTTTTCCCGCTGCTCGAGAATTCGCTGAGTTAATTCCACTGACAGAAGAGCTAAATGCGGAACACAATTCCTTACGCAAATCGTTTTGTCAGGCGGAGGAACGCAGCATGTTGCCGGAGGACCTGATTGCCTTCGGGCAACGGCTCTCCGACCACATTCGTAAAGAGGAACGGAGTCTCTTTGAACGCATGCAGCAATTGCTAAAGCCCGCAGAACTGGCAAGCCTTGGAACAAGGTTGGAGGCTGCCCTGAAGAATGTGATTCAATCCTGCGCCCTGACGAGCGAGGCAACCAAGCTGAGGTCTAAAGTCACCAACCCACCTGGTTAAGAGATACAGCCGTGTCGTCGCCTGAACATGAGTGCGGCTTCGCATCCCATATATCGTTCCAGCATTGCCGGTTCCGTCTTGCGAAGATCTACCACGATAAGTCCATCGAGGGTGTTGGAAAATTTTCGATCCACGTTGAATCCCAGCAATCTGCCGCCGACTCTCGCATATTGCCGCAGCAAGATCGGCAGGCCTTTGCCGTCTGTCTCTAAGTCGGTGATCGGCCGCGAGAGTTCCTCAAGATCACGCAAAGCAGCGCACATGGCACGGCAATCCCAGGGGCGCAAGCCCGCGGGACGAAAGGGCCGCCGTGGTTCGATCATCCCCGCCAACTCGTCTTCGCGGATGCGTGCTTCGAAAAATCGGTAGATCATTTCGCGCGAGGCTTTGTTGTAATCGTTGCTGATGCTGACTGCACCAAACAGCACGGGTGTATGCATATGAGAAGCCAGCAAGCGCGAAATTCCCCTCCACAGAAGCAGCAACGGCGCGTACTGGCGTTGATATTCCGGCCTGACGAAGGAACGGCCTAACTCCAGCGCGGGACCGAGCTTCTCGAAAAGCCGCGGATCGTAGCGGAACAACGTACTGGTATACAGCCCATTCACTCCTCGTTCGGAGAGAATCTCGGCCGTGTTGCCGGGCTCGGTAAGCCCCCACGACTTCCCGCTTCGTTTTGTGCCACAGGAGTAAATGCCAATAGTAACGGTCAAAGCGATCGAGATCCCGCACTTTGCCGGTCCCTTCACTGGCTCCTCGAAACGTGATCTCCCGCAGGCGGCCTATTTCCTGTAGCACTCGCGGTGTCTCTTCCGCTTTCACCAAAAAGACCGCGAGGTCGGAGTTCTCCACCAGGCAACGATCGGCAGGAAGGCGGCTCAATTCGTCGGTCAGAACTTCCGCCGGTTCCGGAGTCGCGACAGGTTGCTGCATCTTTTCCGAAATTTTCGAACGCATTGCCAGTGACCAGGATTTCTCCGGCCGCCTTCGACGCGCCAGCAAGTAAGTGCGCCAGCGCAGATATTCGATTGCCTCCCGGTCATAGGCTATATCAGCGACGGAGTCACTGGGGATCTCGCTGCCTACGCGGACTTCCACCGCTCGTCCTTGCTGCTGAAGAAATTCCTGTAGCAGAAATGCAGTTCGCAGGGGTGGGTGAATCACCCCGAATAGATGGAAACTCACACTGTTGCGTCCGCAGAAATAGACCGGCAAGGCACTGGCCCCAGTGCGCCTGATGAGACGAACTGCAGTATCGTTCCAGAGGGGATCGGTGATCTCTCCTTGTGGAATCTGCCAGTGAGAGACCTCGCCCGCCGGAAACACGGCCAGCATTCCACCACTCCGCAGCCAGGCTAACGACTCTCGCATGGCGTGACGATTCGTGTCGATGCTCCCGGGGCGGACAGCACTGTCACCCTGAAACGGATCCACGAAGATGCAGTGACGCGCGAGTTCGGGTACGTCGTGCAGCAGGTAGTTGGTCATTACCTTCACATCCGGACGAACGCGAATCAACAAAGCCGCGAGCATCGCTCCATCGAGCACTCCAAAGGGATGGTTGGCGACAACCACCACGGGGCCAGCCGCCGGTATTCTTGCGGAGTCCAATGCATCCACGCGCAACTCCACTCGCATCTCCGCCAGCAGGTTCTCAAATCCGAAGCCATCGGGAAATTGTTGCACGCGTTGATAGAGAGCCCGCACCTTCTCCACGGGAACAAGCTTCTCCGCCAACGGCGGAATGCCGGGGAAGCCGGAAACATGCGATAAAACTTCCGGGCGCGTTCCTTCCTCACGCAGTTGGTTGGATGGCATGTTAAAGAGATAAAGCTGACCGGTTGCAGCAGCATGAACAGGTAGTTAAAAGGTGATGAAATGCGGCTGGAAGGTAACCTCGAAAGTAACCAGCAGGAACTGCCGCAGATAATGTTCGGCCTTAGGTTTCCAGGCGGAAGCGCGTCTCCGCCAGCACAAAGAGCTTGCGCCAGACGAGCCGGTTCACGGTCACTACCGTGGCAGCCATCACGATGGTCGCAGCGATCAGCATCTTGAAATCGCCGGCATCCGTGGCTTGGCTAATCGTGGCGCCAAGGCCAGTGGTGGTATAGATGTGTCCCTTAAAGTGGAAGTATTCGGCGACGATGGTGGCATTCCAGGCTCCGCCTGAGGCAGTCACCATTCCGGTTACGAGGTAGGGAAAAATTCCCGGAAGGATCAGCTTCTTCCAGCGCTCGATCCCTCGAACCTGGAAGACCGAACAGCACTCCCTCAGATCGGTTGGAATTGCTATGGCTCCGGCGATCACATTGAACAGCACATACCATTGCGTCCCGAGCAACAGCACGACGATGGATGCGATTCCGAGGCCGCCACCGATGCGGATCAGTACGAGCAGAATTACTGGCAGCAACGCGGTAGCCGGAACCGAGGCGGCAATCTGTGCCAGTGGTTGCGCGATGCGGGCGAGTCGAGGATTGAAGCCGATCGCCACCCCTGCTGGAATGGTCCATAGCGCGGCAAGTAACAAAGCAAGATTCACGCGCAGGAAAGTTGCGCCCAGTCCTAATGCGGTCTGGTGAAGTTCGGCTGCCTGCAGGCCGGTGAGAATCATGGCAACGCGTACAACGGCGTAGCCAATTGCAAGCAGCGCCAGCAAAGCGAGCGCGCGGAGCAACCATTCCCGCCACGGGCTCGCCGGTTCTTGTGGACGTTCTTCCGAGTGCTTCCGCGCGAAATGTAGAAGCAGGCGCTCGCTCAACGGCCGCAAAGTCTTCTGTTTGATTCTCGAAAGGCCTGCGGAATGTTGCAAGATATTAAGCACCCACGATCGCGGGGCATCCATGCTCTCGACCTGCTCCACTTTGAATTTCTCCGCCCAGGCTATTACCGGCCTCCATACCAACTGATCGAGCAACACGATCAGCGCAACCATCGTGGCAACACCCCAGATCATCGAAGCTGTGTCGCCGGCGCTGGCGGCGGTTTGCAGATAGGAACCTAATCCGGGCAAACGAAAATCACGCGGGCCCAATACGAACATTTCGCACACCATCAGCGCGAACCATCCGCCGGCTACCGACATCATGGAATTCCACACCAGCCCGATGGCCGAGAACGGTAATTCCATCTGGGTGAATCGCTGCCAGCGGCTGAAGCGGTAGATCGTCGCCGTCTCCCGCATCTCTTTGGGAATGCTTTTCAACGAGGCGTAAAAACTGAACGCCATATTCCAGACTTGTCCGGTAAAGATAAGCAGGATGGCGCCGAACTCCACGCCCAGTTGCCGCCCGGGAAAGAGCGCCACCATGGCGAGCATGACGGGAGGAAGAAAAGCGAGTACGGGAATGGATTGAAGCACATCCAACAGCGGAATCATGAAGCGCTCAGCCCGATGGTTGTACGCGGCCACGTAGCCGTAAGCTAGCGCGAATCCGAGGCTCAATCCGTAGGCGATGGCGATACGCAGAAGCGAATAACCCGCGTAGGCGGGCAACGCCCAGGGACTACGCGAAATTTCCACCGACGGGGTGAAGGGGCCGAGCCAGTCGCGCCCGACGGTGGCCACTCCATAAAACAAGGCGAGGGCCGCCGCGAACATGATCACGTCCGGCAGATGCGAGGTTTCAATGCTGGGCAGTTGCGACCACAAGCGATAGGCCGAGAATCCTCGCAGGCTGATGCTTTTTTTCATGCAGCGCTTATACGTCTTTCAGTGGGAACTTTGGTCAGAGTCTTGGTGTGGGAGCTGGATTCTCATTCTTAACGTGTTCCGCGGCTTCGCTCGGCGCCGCTTCGGTGAGGGTTAATTTTCCACTCTCGCGGTCGTAATCGAAAATCTCCGCATACCGGCCCCAGTTCGTGGCCGTATCCAATTGGCGCAGCACTTCATCTTCGGAGAAATGTTCATCAAGAATGTCGTGAAAAAACTCGTCGGAGATAGAATGATCGGACTTGCGTTTCAGGATACTTTCAATCTGCTTGAGGATGGTAACGTGCTCCAGTGCGGCGTGGCGGAACAACACCTTCCGCGTCTGAATATCGGCGTCGGCAAATTCCGCCCCCTGCGGAGAAAGTTGGACGTCGCCTTCCTTCAACCATGCAAAGCCTAGCAGCACGCACGCCTCGAGAATCGGCAATAAATCCTCCACGTCCATCACCAATTCTTCACTGAGGCGAAAAAGGTCTTCGCGTCCGCCGCGATCATGAAGGAGTTCGAGCAGTCCGGCGATCCCGCCCACGCGAGCATGCGGCAGAATCTGATACTTCGTCGTGCGCACCGGCGCCTGCGGCCGTTTCAAGCCCCCGGCCGGCACCACGATTTCTCCGGTGCTTTCCGGATCGGGCGGAGCATGTTCCACATCCGGTTCGGTCATGATCTTGTAGATGTAATCGACCAACTCCACAAAACGTCCCGACTTGCGATCGCGGGGATGAGAAAGCCGCACATTAAAATCCGAGCGGATGCGGGCCGGGTTTCTGCCCAGCACCACGATGCGATCCGCCAGCATGACTGCTTCCTCAATGTTGTGCGTCACGATGAAAATGGCGCTCGTGGGCATTTTTTTGTTCAGCCACAACTCCAGCAATTCGCCGCGCAGATTCTCCGCCGTCAGCACGTCTAGGGCGGAAAATGGTTCGTCCATGAAGAGCACTTCTGGCTCGACTACGAGAGCGCGCGCGAAGCCCACGCGCTGCTTCATGCCACCGGAAAGTTCTTTGGGGTAGGCCGTCTCAAAGCCGTCGAGTCCCACCGTATCCAGCATGCGCAGTGCGCGCTTGCGGCGCTCAACCGCAGCGACGCCGCGCGCTTCCAACGGAGCTTCCACATTTTCCAGAACCGTAAGCCAGGGAAACAGGGCAAAGCTCTGGAAGACAATCGCGACATTCGGCGCTTGGCCATTCAGGGGCTTGCCATGCCAGAAAATCGCCCCCGAGGAGGGCTGGGCCAGACCGCTTAAAATCCGCAGCAGAGTCGACTTGCCGCAGCCAGACGCACCCAGCAGGGCAACGATTTTTCCCGACTCGATGGCAAAGTCGGTCAGTCCAACGACCTGAATGCGCGTCCCATCCGGTTGCGGATAGGACTTCTCAATCGCACGCGCGTCGATAATGGGTTCGCTCGCCAAAGAAAAACTCTCCGTAACTTCTATACACGATCTGAGGCACCGCGCAAAGCCGAGAGGGTTGTAACACTCTATTAATAAACGATTGTTTAAAGACTCTCGAGTTGAGCTGCCGTTTAGGCTGAGAAGTTTTCATCCGGCGGGACCGGAAATGGCTGGGGCAACCGATCCGTTACTTCGGCAAGGTGAGCAAGTTTTGCGATCAATTCGGGTGTGAGCTGTTCGGGCGTAAAGCGCCACTTCCAGTTTCCGCCATCAAGACTGGGAGTATTCATGCGCGCTTCACTTCCCAAACCGAGGACATCCTGCAGAGGAACAAGTGCAAGATCGGCGACCGAATTCAGCGCCGCGCGGATGAATGCCCAATGAATTCCATCTTCACAGCGGCCGAGATAGCTTTCCGCATTGCGCCGTTCGTGATCGGCAGCGCCGGATTGAAACCAGCCAACGGTCGTGTCGTTGTCGTGGGTTCCGGTGTAAATCACTTTACCGGCAGCGCGATGCGGCAAATACATGTGCGCGCCCTCGTCGCCAAAACCAAACTGCAGCACGGCCATCCCGGGAATTTGCAAACGCTCACGCAAGGCATGCACTTCGGGAGTGATATATCCGAGATCTTCCGCGAAGAACGGCAACCCTCCCAAAACTTCGCGGAGCTTGTGAAATAGATCGTCTCGCGGACCATCCACCCAGCGACCGTTGATCGCGGTTGGATCACTTGCCGGAATCTCCCAGAACTGGTCGAAGCCGCGGAAGTGATCGAGGCGGATGTAGTCTGAATTCTGCGTTGCCCAACGCAGGCGCTGAATCCACCACGGGTATCCCCGTTCCTTCATCACGTCCCAGCGATAAAGAGGATTGCCCCAGCGCTGCCCTGTCTTGCTGAAAAAATCAGGTGGCACGCCAGAAACCACTTCGGACTCGAGATTCTCATTCAGGCGAAAAAGATCGCGGTGAATCCATACGTCGGCGCTATCGTAGTTAACAAAAATAGCGACGTCGCCCACTACGCGAATCTTGCGCTCCGAACAATAACGCCGTAAGGCGCGCCATTGCTCGAAGAAGGCGAACTGCAGCGCGCTGCGGATCTTCAGATCGTCCGCCAATTCCTTGCGCGCCCGCTCCAGAGCGCTACTCTCACGGCGCGCCAATTCCGCCGGCCACTCATTCCAGCTTGCCAGTTTGTACTTCGCGCGCAGCGCATCGAACAAAACAAAATCGTCCAGCCACCAGGCATTCTCCGAGCAGAAGCGCTCAAAGCGTTCGCGCGCGGCGGCTGGTGCGGAGGCAATAAATCCGCGCCCGGCTTCAAAAAGTAACGGCATCTTGGCGGCGAAAATTCGGCCATAGGAAACCGGACCGGCTTCCGCTGCAATGTGAGAGATTTTTCCCGAGTCGATCCAGCCATGGCTGGCAAGACGCTCCAGGCTGATCAAGAGCGGATTCCCAGCAAATGCGGAAATGGAGGAGTAAGGCGAATTCCCGTAGCCCAGCGGACCAAGCGGCAAGACCTGCCACAGCCCCTGGCATGAAGCCGCGAGCCAATCGACGAATTGATAAGCCGCGGGACCGAAGTCACCTATGCCGCCGCGCGAAGGCAACGACGTGGGATGCAACAGGATGCCTGCAGCGCGCGGAAATGACATGCAACTCGATCACTCAGTCAGAGTCAGGTTCGCTTGAGTCCAGATTGGTTAACGTCCAGTTGGTTAAAGCCCAGGTTCGCTTTCCGAACGGGTCAGCGCTTTCAATTCTTCCTGGTTAATTTTGATTTTGCCCGACTTCTCCATCTGCTCGCGCAGGTTGGTGACGAACAATCCGAAAAGCTCCTGCTCCTTAGCCTGCAGGAGAGTATCTCGGATCTGATCGTGCTTTGCGGCAAAGTCGGTTTCCGATGGAGCCTGTACATCGGTGACGTCAATCACTACACCGTTGGCTCCGCTGGTGATGGGGCCGCTGACATCGCCGGGCTTCATGCTGAATGCGACAGCAGCTTGTCCGGTCATCGATCCAATATCCGGAACCTGGCCATCGGGCGCAACAAACTCACTCGTCTTCAGTGTGGCACCCAGCTCCTTTGCCGCTTTCTTCAGATCATGTTCCGCCTTGGCGCGGTCGGAGAGTTCCTGAGTCTTTTGTGACAGCAGAACGCTCGAGCGCTCGTTCTTAAATTCCTCTTCCACGCGAGAACGAATCTCGTCGAAGGTTGGCGTCGACTGCGGCTTCACGGCCAAGAGGTCGAACACGGCAAAGCCTTGCGTGGTCGTAGCCATCTCGGGCGGCGATTTCTCCGCCGTCGTGAACACCGCATCCATGAACTGTGGAGAAGGCCCGAGTCCCGGGACCATGTCTTTGCGGCTGAAGAAATCAGAGGTTACGACCGGCAGGCCTTTGGCGGCGGCTGCCGCGTCCAATCCTTTTGTTTTAGCCTGCTGCAGTAGGTCATCGGCTTGCTTCTGCGCGATTTCCTGCGCCTTCTGCTGCTTCAGGATCGGCTCGATCTGATCTTTCACTTCCTCGAGCGTCTTCATGTGCGCGTCCTGGCGAGCATCAACCCGGATAATGTGAAAACCGTAACTGCTCTTTACGAGGTCCCCCACTTTACCGATCGGCTGCGAGAACGCGGCTTTCTCAAACTCTGGAACGGTACGGCCTTTCCCAATCCAGCCTAACGATCCGCCTTCTTTGGCGCTGCCCGGATCTTCGGAGTATTTCTTTGCCAGGTCCTCGAAATTGGCTCCCGCTCTGAGTTGCTTGAGTATGTCTTCTGCCCGCTTCTGGGCTTCGGCCGCGCCCTTTTGATCAACTCTGCCGTCCGTCCCCGGCAGCGGCGTCTTGATTAAAATGTGGCTGACCTTGGCTTGTTCCGGCACACGATACTGATCGCGGTGCTGGTTGTAATAAGACTGCAATTCGTCCTGCGTAACCTGCACTCCGCTCGTGATCTTCGCCAGGTCAATCATGGCGTACTTGACCTTGCGCTGCTCGGGAATTGAATTTGCGTAATTTTTCAGGTGGCTGTCGTAAAAAGCTTTGAGTTCCTCAGCTGTGGGATGAAGGCCCTTCTTGATGTCATCCTGCTTCAAAACAGCGTATTCGAACTTCACCTTGGTATTTTGCTTGTCGAACTCCTGCCGGATGGCGGCATCGCTCACCGACGCACTGCCGGTAATCAGCGCCTGCAATTTGCTGATGAGAATTTCTTTGCCTACGGAATCTTCAAACAGGGTGGGAGTCAGATTGTGCTGCTGCAGCAAGGTCTCGTATTCGGCCTGGCCAATGAAGTTACCGCCGGGAAAGAAAATCTCGGAATAGCGGCCGTGTTGCAGTTCGTCTTTGATTTCCTGGGGCGTCGCTTTAAACCCCAGATGCTGCGCCTCGGCGACCAATGCCTGGCGGTCCACGAGTTGGTCGGCGGCACGTTGCGCGAAGAAGGGCAGCAACAGGGAAGCATTTGCGCCCAACTGGGCGCCCTGCTGTTGCAGCATGCCGCGCGCGGCCTCGCGCACTTCTTCAGAAGTGATATCTTCGCCATCGACTTTGGCCACAACTCCCGGCTTGCTCAAGGAATCGTTGCTGCCGATGCCGGGAACGAAAGCAATTACCATGGCGGCGCAAATCAGCAGCAGCAGGCCGCTAAGCACAATTTTCTTGAACGGTCCTTCAGTTTGCAGAAATCGAATCATCTTCTTGTCACTCCGGAAGTTCCAGCGGAATTATTGATTATAGACTACGTGAGGACTGCCCATGACTGGAACGGGCGAGCTTTCCAGCTCTGAACTGATAGTCGCCCAAAGTGTTCTATTGAAACGTATCAATAGACGTGTTATCCATCTTGTGCCCGGGTTATCCGCTAGAGGCAGCCAAGGAGCAGCATGATCTTCAGCAGACGGTTTCAGAGCCGCACCGCGGTGCAGTTGCTGGCAATTCTATTTCTGGTTTCGCATTTCGTCCTTGCCGCAGGTTCCACTGCCTCCAAGCCGGAGCCGGGCGGGGCCGCGGGAAAACTCACCCTGCGCGAGCATTGGGCACTGCAATCCTCTGCCAAGATTGAAGCCAAAGGCGAAGTGATATCGAGCACCGGTTTTGTGCCTGAAGGCTGGCACAACGTTGCGGTTCCTACGACCGTGGTTGCGGCCCTGGTGAAGGACAAAACGCTGCCCGATCCGTTCTTCGCGATGAACCTGCGCGAGTTCGCCGGCGTGACCTATCCCGTCGGCGGGAATTTTTCTAATATCGCAATGCAGCCGGATAGTCCGTATGCCGTCTCCTGGTGGTATCGCAAACAATTTGCCGCGCCGGCTGATTACAGGGGAAAAACTGCCTGGCTGAATTTCAAAGGAATCAACTATCGCGCCAATGTATGGCTCAACGGAAAACAGATTGCCAACTCCAATGACATCGCCGGAGCCTGGCGCACTTATGAACTGAACGTGAGCGATGCGCTGAAGCCTGGCGCAGAAAATGTTCTTGCAGTACAGGTATTCGCTCCTACGGAAAACGATCTCGCGATTACCTTCGTCGACTGGAATCCTGCGCCTCCCGACAAAAACATGGGGCTGTGGCGCGAGGTCTACCTCACTACCAGCGGGCCGGTTGCTTTGCGCTATCCCACCGTGGTTTCGAAGCTCAACTTGCCGGATGATAATTCCGCGCGGCTCACGGTTACCGCGCAAGTGAAGAACGGCAGCAATCATGCTGTCAAAGGCAAGTTGAAAGGGCAAATCGAGAGCGTTGCATTCGAGCAGGATGTCGAACTTGCGGCGAACGAATCGAAGGACGTTACCTTCACGCCGGACCAGTTCTCGCAGCTCGTTTTCTCGAATCCGCGGCTGTGGTGGCCGGCGCAGATGGGCAAGCCGAATCTCTATCCGCTGACCATGGAGTTCGAGATCGATGGCGCTGTCAGCGATCGTTCGCACACTGAGTTTGGCATCCGCGAAGTCACTTCCGAAGTCAATGCCAGCGGCGGACGCGCCTTCCACATCAACGGCAAGAACATCCTGATTCGCGGCGGGGGCTGGACTCCCGACATGATGCTGCGCGAAGACTCGCAGCGAT
>JBAVUV010000920.1:0-3119 GCA_049696955.1 Candidatus Sulfotelmatobacter sp.
AGCCGGTGAGGCATAAGTCAGTCTTTAGTGCGAGTTGGACTCAGCCGTCGCATTGCCGCAGTTCGTTTCGGTGCGGCGCTCAATCGCGGTTCCCTCCTCATAGTCGTTCCAGGTTTCGATCAAGAGAAACGGGAGCGGCTTGGAATTGTCGTAATAGCGCTGATAAAAGTTCAGGGTTTCGTCGAGAGTCTTGCCGCAGGCGCTCTGCATGTGCCGATTAAGCCCCCAGGAAGCTTTGGAGTCGTCAAAGCCAGGCCAAGCGCCCCCGACGGCGATTTTGCCGGGCTGCTTCTGCATGGTCTTGTAGAAACTGTCGAGATAGGCCTGGCCCCAGTTGCTGCCATCGGCGGCCCATCCGCCGGGTCCGGGCTGCACCCATGCGTAGGAACCTGCAAAATCGTCGGCGTACTTTGCGGGGGGCTGATCTTTGTAAATCAGAAGAGGGGGATTGTCCCAGCCGCTGAAGTGCTCGCGAACACGGTTCCAATCGACGTGGCCGCCTTTGGGAAAAATGAAGACGACCGGGCGGCCGTTGTAAGTGAGATAAGCGTCGCGATATTTTGCGGTGGGACCAAAATAATTTTTGTAGGCTTCGTCGAAGGATGCGATTTCAGCGTCGGTGGTTTGCGCATCGTCATCCTGATCCTGCGCCTCGTTGTACAGCAGAGCAACCTGGAAGTGGGATTCGCTGGCAACTTGCTGCATGAGTGCGAAGTTGTGATCGGAGTATGGATTACTTTCGCCGTACCAATCCACCACGAAGGCGGAGATGCCCATCTGGCGAGCGTGCTGAATCTGTTTGCGCAGAACTGCGGGATCGTCGCTGGAGTAACCCACATCGATGTGAGTGTGGTTACCGAACCATGGCATGTAAACCGCGAGAAGCTTCGGGGAAATTCCGGGCGCCATGGAGTTCTGCTGCAGCATATGATGGGCGCCGAGCGTGGTGCACCCACTCGCCATCACAAATAGAAATATTAGTAGACCCAGCAGCGACTTCGACAAACGGGAACTCCATTCTTCCGGCCTATCCAAACTAGATAAGATGCGTTGGGGGAAGGTGCGGTTGGCGTCTGGACCGGGCGATAAAACGCTGCCATTGCGGTGCTTGGGCGGGTTCAAAACTGAGGCACAGCCTGCAACTGGCGAACGGTCCAGCGATCGGCGCCGGGAGTCATGAGAACGACGAAGTGCACGGTGACATCCTGGTCGTCGATTGTCTTGCTGCCATCGAGAATCTGGAGGTGATATTGAGCGGTATCGTGCAACTCGATGACGTCGCCCTCGGGAGAATAGAAGACTGCATCCAGGTGGTGATTCTGATTGGTATAGCGACGGCTCAAGCCGGATTGTTGCTGGCTGGTGACGGTTTCGCGCAGCCAGTGTTTGGCTTCGCCGGAAAAAGGTCCTTCCAGGGGATCGAAGGCATTGAACTCGAACGCCTGGGCCATGCTCGTCCACGCGACGCGATAGTCGCGAAGGATTCCGTGCTCGGTTAAGTCTTCGACCGCGCGCGGGCCGGCTTTTTTTACGTCGAGTTGGACTTGCACGGACGCATCGGCTGCGAATGAGTTGAGTGCAGGAGCTAGAAATAAAATGCCGGCGAGAAACAAGTAGAAGCCCGGCGCTAACTTCGATCGGAGCATCCCTGATTTCGTCGTTTCTGAAATCGTTTTTTCGGAACTCATGGCTGGGCTCCGACGCGAATTTCGTTTCCCATGACTACGCCGGAGGCGGCAGAGATGGTTGTGGCGCCGGCGGAATCCATTTGTGCGCGAGCGATTCCCTGCTTGATGGGAGCGTCCACAGTGTCTTTGCCGTCGCGTCCGCTGGCGGTGAAGGTGACGATAGTGCCATCGGGTAAAACATTTCCTGCGCAATCATGAACTGGTTCAGTTTGGACGATGATTCCGGTTTTTGTGCGCTGGCCGGTGATGCGCAGATTGCAGGGATCGGAGGCAACTTGCTGCAGCGCACGTTGCGCGGTCAGATCATCCAGAGAGGCCAGGATGCGCACCGGACCAGCGGATTTGCCGGATGTGGTGCGAAACCATGCGACTCCGTTTTGAGTGCGAACGGCGCGGGAAAAAAGCGATGTGTCTTTCGCGGTCAATTGGAAGTTGACGCTGACTGGGGTGAGCACCAGGTTGCGATACTGGTCGAAGGGGAAGGCTACGCCACTGACTGCATCGTTCAGCGCTACGGGAACGCGCGAGGGATGAACGATGAAACTCAGGCTTGCGGGCTTTCCGGCGCTCACGTAGAAAACTGAGCTGTGACAAGTGTCGGAGCAGAGAATCGCGACATAACGGCCGGCGCTCTGCAGCTCCTGCGAGGTGAGATGGATGTCTTCGCCCAGCGCAACATCGCTTTTGCGCGAGGTTCCCGGGCCGACAAGATAGAAAGTTGCCTTGCCGCTTCCGGCGGTTGAGATGGTAGTTTCTTCGCCAGCGGTTGCGGAACCGGGGACGCGAAAATCCTGGGCAGAACACACTCCGGCGCAAGCAGCCGCGAAATAGATCAACGCGAAAATTTGAAATCGACGCAACATTTAGGACTTGTTCAAACTGTATTGATTGACCACCACGTGAAAGCTGTGCACTTCCGAAGACACACTCTTTGGAATCTCAACCGCAAAGGGCTGCGAAGATTGCGGCAGCAGCGCGCGATCGACATAGCCGTCGGAGACCCAGACCACTTTGCCATTGTTGTCGTAGAAACTGGCAATCACGTGGGGAATATTGACGACCTGCCCTCCCTGATTCAGCAGATCGCCGTGAAGAACGCTTTTGCCCTGAGGATCAGTTTCGATTCTTTGATTCATGACTCCGATGACCGGGTCAGCGGAAGCGGGAACCAGAGTCGCTTTCTCGTCCATGCGAACGCTTTTGACATTTTTCAGATGCAGGTTGGGGAAGTCGATTCTGTAGGGAGAAACCTGTTTGGGCAGCAGGATGTGGGAGATTTTATCGAAGCTGCTTTCTTCGTCAATGGGATTGCCGTTGCCGTCGACCAGTGTTGCGTTGACGGTGACGAAGGCGGGCACCGTGTCCTCGTTGGTGACTTCACCCATAACCACGGCGCCCGAGCCGGAGTCGACGGCGTTCATGGAAATAATC
>JBAVUV010000921.1:0-3223 GCA_049696955.1 Candidatus Sulfotelmatobacter sp.
GTTCTGGCAGCATTGCTGATATGACGGTTTTCAGCTTTCATCCGGTGAAGCATCTAGCAACGGGCGAAGGCGGCATGGTGACAACAGATCGAGCCGATTTCGCCGAGAGGTTGCGGCAATTTCGAAATCATGGAATATCGAGCGACGCGCGCCAACGCCAGAGCCTGGGACAGTGGCACTACGAAATGGTATTGCTGGGTTTCAACTACCGGCTTACCGATATCGCATGCGCCCTGGGTTTATCTCAGTTGAAGAAGCTGGAAGCAAATTTGTCTCGCAGGCGGCAGATTGCGGCTCACTATGCGGCCGCATTCGGCGATCTCGAAGCCGTGACCTTGCCGGCAGTACGGGCCAATGTGAACCCAGCGTGGCACTTGTATCCGATCCGGCTCAATCTTGAGAAGCTGACTGCAGACAGAGGCAAGATTTTTCGCGCGTTGCGGGCGGAAAACATCGGAGTCAATGTTCATTACATTCCGGTCCACCTGCATCCCTATTATCGGGATCGCTTCGGAGATCACGCGGGCGAATATCCGATCGCGGAGGATGCTTACGAGCGGCTGATTAGTCTCCCAATGTTTCATGGCATGAGTGACGGGGATGTGGACGATGTGATCTGCGCCGTAAAGAAAGTGATTGGCTCTTTCGCGAGATAAAAATCTTTGGCCAGCCCTGAAATAAAATCCGCCTTAGTTGTGGGGGCAGGCTCGATTGGGCGTCGGCACATTTCGAACTTGAGGAAGCTGGGTCTGAGCAGGTTGGCGGCTTGCGACCCTCATCCCGAGCGGTTGGAGTACGTTGCAAAGGAGTTTCAGGTCGAATGTTTCCCAACCATTGAAACGGGTTTGGATAAGTTTAAGGCGGATGCGGTTCTGGTTTGCAGTCCGCCTGCAGTTCACGTGGCGCAGGCAATGCTGGGACTGCGGGCAGGCGCTCACGTTTTCATCGAGAAGCCTCTTTCTGACCGGATGGATGAAGTGGAAGCGCTGCGAGACGAAGCGGCGAAACGCCGGGCTGTGATTCAGGTGGGATATAACCTGCGCTTCCATCCGGCGATACAGAAGTTGAAGGAACTGGTGGATGCGCAGGCAGTAGGAAAAATTCTTTGGGCACACGTGGAGGCGGGAAGTTATTTGCCGGACTGGCGGCCGTGGCAGGACTACCGCAAGAGTTACACGGCGCGCCGCGAGCTTGGCGGCGGTATCTTGCTCGATGGGTCCCATGAGATTGACTACATGACCTGGCTCTTCGGAGCGCCTCAGGAACTGGCGTGCATGGCGGACCACGTGAGTGAATTGGAAGTGAATGTCGAGGACTGCGCCACTATCCTCATGCGCTTTGCAGACGGAACGCGGGCCGATGTGCATCTTGATTTTATTCAGCGTTCTTACTCCCGCCATTGTTCTCTTGTAGGACCTCTAGGCAAAGTGCATTGGGATTTGTTGAGTAATTCGGTGCAAGTTCTGCGGCCGGGCAAAGAAGCGGAGGTTTTCAAGTTCGAGTGTGAAATTAACGAGGGATACGTAGCGGAACTGGCCCACTTTATGGAGTGCGTGCGAAACGGTACTCGTCCCAGGTTCACGCTGGAGGATGCGATTCTAACTCTGCGTATTGCTCTGGCAGCTCGCGCCTCCGCCGAGGAAAAGAAGTGGGTGTGCTTTGACTAACGCCGGCAAGCCGGTGGCAATTATTCCGGCGCGAGGTGGTTCAAAACGGCTGCCGGGTAAAAACCTCAGCGCATTTTTCGGCCACCCCATGATGGCCTACGGAATATCCGCGGCGGTGAATAGCGGCTTGTTTGGGAAGGTCGTGGTCTCGTCCGACGATCCGGAGATTGGGCGGGTTGGCCAGTGGTATGGCGCAGAATTCATAGAGAGGCCCGCGGAATTGGCGACCGATACGGCAAAATCGATTGATGCCGTCACTCATGTGCTGCGAACTCTCGGGCAGCGCGGCGACCATCCGGAATATCTGTGCCAGATTTTTCCCAATTGTCCGCTGGTGATTGGTGACGACGTTATCGCGCATGGAAAGTTGTTTTGCGAGCAGAACCGCAAGTTTCAAATTTCTGTTGTAACTTACCGCTGTGTGTACCCGGAATGGGCGATGGTGGCGGACGCGGAAGGCCGCGGACAATGGGCTATGGGCAAAGAATTTGTTGGCCGGAGCCAGGATTGCCTCCGGACTTTTTGCCCCACAGGCGCGGTGTGGTGGGCTCGTTGTTCGGACCTGATGGAGCAGAACACATTTTACGGGTCACCTTTTCATCTGGCGGAGATGGATGCGAATCGCGGCGTGGATATCGATGACGAGGAAGATCTGCGATTGTCGGAGTTGCTCGTGTACGGGCTTACGGCGCGCGACCGGCGCTCACCGCTCGAGGTGCCTGCGAGAGAAAGTTATTTCAGCCGATGACTGACTCGCGCAAGAGCGGGAAGATGATCTGCACGATTCCCGCGCGCGGAGGCAGCAAGCGCCTGCTTAGAAAGAATGTGCGGGAACTGGCGGGCAAGCCGATGATCGCTTATTCAATTGAAGCCGCATTGCAGAGCGGGCTATTTGAACAGGTCTACGTGTGCACGGAAGATGAGGAGATTGCGCGAACGGCAACGCAGTTCGGAGCGACTGTGCCGCAGCTTGTGCCGCAGGAGCTTTGCGGAGACTTGATCGCGTCGCATATCCCTTGCCAGTATGTCGAGCGCCAACTGCCATCGCAGGGGACGATTGACTCACTGCTGTGTTTGCAGCCCAGCTCTCCGCTGCGCAGCGCGCAGGATATCCGCGACGCGGTAGAAAAGTTCGGCGAAAGTGACTGCGACTTCGTGGTGAGTGTGACGGCGATTGATCCGCATGATTTTCACTGGGCGGTTGTCCCGGGTGCGGGTCGGTATTGGAAGATGTTTTTCGGAAGTCAATATCTTAAAGAGCGTCCGCTTCTGCCGCCGGTGTATCGTCCGAACGGATCGATCAAGATTGCGAAACTTAGTGCGTTGGCGTCTACTGGACATTTTTTTGGGGAGCGGCTGGATGTTGTTGAAACACCGGTCGAGCGTTCGGTGCACGTGGCTGTCGAATTCGATTTGAAACTCTGTGAGACGATATTGCGAGATGAAGAAAAGGCTCTCCGAACTTCCTGATTGATCGCTGGTTTGCGTTCGCTATGAAAATCCTACTCATACATCCCAATGACGACCCAGAAAAAGGATTGTGGGCGACCGAGCGC
>JBAVUV010000922.1:0-1768 GCA_049696955.1 Candidatus Sulfotelmatobacter sp.
AAAGCGCGTGCAGAGTCCGTCCATCCCACAGTGTCCCACCGCTCACGCGGAATTCCTCTCGCTGGCTGGCCATGGTGATCGTGTCGGGTGTATAAGTCTGCAGTTTTACCGCGTCAGCCCCCGCATCCTTAGCGGCGCGGATAATGCGAACCGCCTGGTCGTACTCGCCATTGTGGTTGGCTGAGAGTTCCGCAACCACGAACACGGGAAAATCACTTCCGATCCGGCGCCCGGCGATGCGTATGCTTTCGGTCACGCCACGCCACTCCTCTCCAGAACGAAATGAATAGCTTCTTGTCCCTCGATCGACTCCGATGAAAGGCGAAGGAAACCCACGCTCGTAAACAATTTCACTGACGCTGCATTCGCAGGTTTGACATAGGCATCGATACACTCAATGGCCGAGTCCTGGAAAACCTTCTCTGTGGCCAACGTAAGAAGTTTTTGGCCCACGCCGCGCCCGCGGTAACGTTTGTCTACACTGATCGATAACTGCGCGCGCTTCCCTTCGATTTGATAGCGCACCTCTCCAACTCGATCACCGTGTTTGTTAGTTGCCGTGTAGAGAATCGCCTTCAGATCAACCATCTTGGCGCGAAACCATCTCGCATGTTCCTCCCACGAGATCGCCTTGGAGCGAAAGGATGCCGCTCGCGCCTCCGGATCATTCGCCCAATCCCAGAAAGTTTCACAATCCGAATCCGTGGTGCGACGCAAATTCAAGCCTGATAAGAACGCAACCACTCTCCCGGCTCCGCGGCCATCAACCAGTTTCCGCCCGTTGGCGGATTGCTGCTTTCTGGCATTTTCTGAATGCAGCAGTTTCTTCAGTTTCTCCGCAATCGTAGAAGCGCTCACCTGGCTCTGTTTGTCCAGTATCCAGGCGATTCCCATTCTTTCTGCCGTCTCGGCGATCTTCTCCTGATTCGACGCGAGCACCAGAAGAAGGCCCGGCAACCCCAAAAAGCACATTTCCCAAAAAGTCGTGCCTGCGCCTGCAACCGCCACGTCAGCCCACATCATCCATTCGCTTACATTGCAAGCGTCGATTACAAGACGAATCGGAAGTTTTTGCCCGCGGATTAACTCTTCCACCAATCGCAGATGCGGATTGCTACCTCCAACCAGAATAGTGGCCTCCAGGGCTGGATCGGAAAGATTCTGGATCGCCTCAATCACCTTCGCCGTCAGATTGTCTGGATCGCTGCCTCCCATGGTGACCAGAATCTTCCGCCCTATCGCAGGAATCTCGCGTCGCCAGTTACGCCGCAAACAAAACTCGCGTCGGAGCATGGCGTAACGCGGTCCCAACAACAACTGAGTTGACGGAGCCCGCTTGGCGTAAAGGCTCGGATCCGCTTGCAAGTTCTGGTTCAGCACAAGGTCAGCAGTGTACGGTTCAGCGTGCACATAGTCGTCCATGAACAGCAGCTTGAATCCGGCGCCCTTTATTAAAGACTGATAGGCTGAGCCAAACTGATAACCGTCCACGACAATCCAATCTGCATTTGTCCTGACTGCAAGACGTCGAGTCTGTTCCGCGTCTTCAGCTGTCCCAGCTCGGACTTCAAGATGCTCTGCCTCTATACCCTCGTCTCGCAGACGCCCCTGCAAAGACGGCGTGTCTTCGGCCATTGCAAAAATCGAATTGCCTCCAGAGTCCTGCCAGGCCTGCGCCAATGCCAGACATCGCATGACGTGCCCCGTCCCCATGGCCACGCCACCATCAGCCCGCACTAGAAGCGTTCCTAAATCCACACACTTGACC
>JBAVUV010000923.1:0-6075 GCA_049696955.1 Candidatus Sulfotelmatobacter sp.
AGGATAGCGATTGCGCAGGCCGCGTCCGCCGGTGATCATCTGCAGGCCAGTGTGGAACATGCCTGCGTAAAGGCCATGTTCGAAGCCCTGGTGCATATTCCGCACTTTCCAGAGTTCGTCTTTGATCCAGCTGGATTTGACCTTCCTCTGATAGTCGCTCAGCGTGGTGGCTGAAGGATCATCTTTCTTTAGCACTTCGTTTCTCAAAACCTCGAAAGCAGTTTCGGCAGCGAGCATTCCGCTCTTGATCGCGAGATGAATTCCCTTGAGTCGCGCTGAATTCAGGAAGCCCGCGGAGTCACCAACAATCATCCATCCTTTGCCGCCGACAGGTGGAATCGCCCACCAGCCACCGTAGGGAAGCGACTTCGCCCCGTAGCGAATCATCTTGCCGCCTTCGAGCAACTTCGCGACCATGGGATGTTGCTTGAAATCCTGCAACACGTGTTGCGGATCGAGACGCGGGTCAGGATAGTCGAGTCCGGTGACAAAACCGAGTGAGACGATGTTGTCTTTCGAGCCGTAAATCCATGCGCCGCCGTATTCTTTTGAGGTGAGCGGCCAGCCCATGGTGTAGATCACTTCGCCGGGCGCGATGCGACCGGAGGGAACTTCCCAAAGTTCCTTTATGCCGACGCCGTATGTTTGCGGGTTAGCGTTCTTGGCGAGATCGAATTTATTGACGAGTTGCTTGGTCAGCGATCCGCGCGGGCCTTCGGCGAGAATCGTGATCTTGGCTTGCAGATCGTAGCCGGGTTCGAAGTTCGACTTCGGACGTCCTTCTTTGTCCACGCCTTTATCGTCGGTGCGAACACCGGTGACACGATCGCCATCGAATAACAGCTCCGAGCCCGCGAACCCGGTGAAGATGGTGATGCCAGTCTCTTCCACCTTGCCGCCCAGCCACTTCACAAAACGATTCAGCGAGATTACGTAATTGCCGTGATCGCGCAGCGGCGGTGGGGTAATGGGAAGTTTGAATTTGCTTTTCTCGGTGAGAAAATAAACCGCCTCTTTTGTGACTTTGGCGTCGAGGGGAGCCTCTTTTTCAAATTCGGGAAGCAATTCGCGCAAGGAGCGCGGATCGAGCAAAGCGCCAGAAAGGCAGTGCTGGCCGATCTCCCGAGCTTTTTCCAGAACGTAAATGTTCTCTTTGCTCAGTTGAGAATCGGGATGCGCGGTGTTGTGCTGATCGATGAGTTGCGACAGGCGCAACGCGCACGCCATGCCTGCTGGGCCGCCGCCAACGATGACCACGTCGGCGGGCATTTGCGGGCGTTCGACGCCTTCGATGGGTTTGCGGAAGCTTAAGGTCATAAAGTTCAGCGGTTGGCCAGCGATGCGATTTCACCCAGGCCGAGCAACCTTTGGTCGGCAGTAACCAAGGTTAACTTCAGAACTTTGGCCGTGGCTGCAAGGAACCGATCCGCCGGGTCGGCGTGCGGCAAGGCTAATGCGAAACTGGTGCGTACGATCTCCTGAGTTAACGGAGCCTCGCGCAGCTGATCGGCTGCTCGCTCGACCCACGCCAAAGGATTCTCCACGCGAATGCGGCCTTTCTGCATGAGCGCGAGAGCTTCCCAAACACTGATGGGAGACAGCCATAGCTCGTTACCGCTCTTCGACAGCTCCTCCGCCGCGCGCTTTCCGATGCGCTTCGGTTCCAACTTGCTCCAAATCCAGATATGCGTATCGATTAGCAGGTTCAATCGTGATAGGCCTCGATGTCTTCCAGATCGATGACCGGCGAGACGATATCGCCGACAATTTCTCCGGTACCGATCATGTCGCCTAAAAACTTACGCTTGCGATCGGGTCCGGCAGGAATGACCTCTGCGACCGGGCGGCCGTGACGTGTGATCCGAAGCGGTTGGCGCGTCTTGTGGACTTGTTCAATCAGCCCGAGACACTTGGCTTTGAATTCGGAGATTGGAATATCGTTCATGACCAATATTGTATCTATAGTCAATAAAGTGGTCAATCCGCAATTTAGCCACCCGCTTTCGTCTTCTTCACCTCTTCAATCAGCGGCGGAACGATGTCAAACAAGTTCCCGACGATCGCGTAGTCGGCAATCTCGAAAATCGGCGCTTCGGAATCTTTATTGACTGCGATGATCGTACGTGAGCCTTTCATGCCGACGATGTGCTGAATGGCGCCACTGATGCCAAGAGCCAGGTAAAGTTTGGGCGCAACCGTTTGACCCGACGAGCCGATCTGGCGGTCCATCGGGAGCCACCCAGAATCGCAGATCGGGCGCGAGGCCGCCAACTCTCCGCCCAGAGCTTCGGCGAGCTGTTTGGCGATCTCGATATTCTTCTGCTCTTTAATTCCGCGGCCGACGGAGACAATGATTTCGGCTTGCGTCAAGTCGACGGCCTGCTTGGCTTCTTTGAAAACTTCCTGCGGCTTATTGCGAATTATGCCATCCCCGATTTCGACGTTCACAATTTCCACCGGGGCTGGGCTGGCGCCGGTTTCGGCCTTGTCGCCGCGGAAAGCTCCATTCTGGAAAGTTGCGAACCAGGGAGCGTCACTGTTGAAGCTGACATCGGCGGCGAATTTGCCTTGAAACATCTGCCGGGTGAAAACCAACTTTCCGTTTTCGTGCTTGAAACCGATGCAGTCGCTGATTACAGTGCGGTGCATTGCCGTCGCCAGCTTGGGGACGAAGTCACGCACTTGATAGGTGTGCGGCATCAGCACGAGTTTCGGTTTCCTGGCCTCAATAAGCTGTCGCAGCGCGGCGGCGAAGGCATCGGGAGTGTAAGGCTCGAGCTTCGCCGATTCGACGTCGTAAACCTTCGCCACTTTCCTGGAGGCAACTTCGGCGCCGATAGACGAAACCCCGGCTCCAACCACAGCGGCTTCTAAACTCCAGCCTGTGGCCGCTGCGATAGCCTGGCCGGCAGTGATCGTCTCCCAGGAGACGCGGTTGAGTTTGCCTTCGCGTTGTTCGACGACTACTAAGATCGTATCGGGCATAGGGTTCGTCTCGGAAAAAACGGCCGAGCTCCGCTCGGCGGACAGCCGAGGGCGGCTGTCCCGACTTCAAACATTCACAGTACTCTTAGCTCGTTGCGCAGTTTATCGACTAACTTCTTCGCGATCTCTGACGCCGAGCCTTCGATGTGTTCCGTCTTCTTGGTTTTCTCGGGAACATACAGGCGTTCGATTTTCTGTAAATTGTCTCCGATCGCGGATTGCACCTCGGGCAACATCACTTTGCGTAGCGGTTTGTTCTTTGCCTGCTTGATGCCGATCAGCGTGGCGTAGCGCAGCTTGTTGATGCCGGACTGAATCGTGAGCACGGCTGGCAACGGCATATCGACGAACTGAAAAAATCCCGCTTCGAGTTCACGCTTCACGCGAATGCCGGAGTCGTTCTTGTCGATCTGCATGATGATGGTGGCGTGCGGCCAGCCCAGCAATTCGGCCAGGATAACGCCAGTTTGTGCGTAGCCGTAGTCGTCGGACTGCAGGCCGGTGAAGATCAGATCGAATTTCTCGTCTTTGATGGCGGCGGCGAATGCCCTCGCGGTGTTGAACGCGTCGAAGCCGACGAAAGCTTTGTCTTCGAGATGGATGGCGCGATCTGCGCCTTTGGCCAGCGCTTCGCGTAATACCTGCTGCGAGCGAGCGGGGCCAGAGCTGATGACCACCACTTCTCCGCCGTGTTTTTCTTTTTGGCGGAGCGCCTCCTCGAGAGCGTAGGCGTCCGGTTCGTTCACTTCATACGAGACATCTTCGCGGATCCACGCTGCCGTTTCGTTCAGCTTCAGCGGCGCGTCTTTCTGCGGCACCTGCTTCATGCAAACCAGAATCTTCAAATGGGACTCCTTACTATCCTTAAGGCTACGGAAGCCGCAGGGAAACCCATCAGTATAAATGAGCAATTGGCAATTCGCACTTGGCCGTTCAGGAAGGCCCAAAACCATCAACCACTAAGGACACGAAGGCGCACGAAGAAATGACTTTCAACCGTCCTACTCGGTGATCACCGTCGACTGCCCGGTAAGTTCGAAGCGCTTGCGGCAGCGCATGTTCTTGCAGGCCGCCATGTCGTCTTTGCGCACCATGTAAGATCGGAATTTGGCAAAGCGGGCGCGGTCGCGCTCGTCGGCGCGTCCCGCGAGCTGGCGCTTCTTAGTACGCACCACCCATGTAACTTCATACTCGGAGGGCTGGTGGCAGTGCGGACAGTTTAAAGTCGCTGGTTTCTTTTCAGTGCGCTCGTCAAAAAAATCGCGTTCTTCCATGGTCGGTCGCCAGTCGCTAGTCTTGGTCGTCGACCGGCTACGTCCTCTTTCGCAACCACGGACCGGTCGATTCAACCGCGAACGATCATTATTGCAGTTTTGCTGCGGACAAAGCTATGGCAACATGGATGTCGGGTGAGAAAGAAATATGGCACGCAAGAAAAAAGCGAACCGATTTCAAGCCCTGCAGGCAGTGAAAGAACTGGCTCGGGAACGCGTTGGCGCGCCTCCTGCGGGGAAGATGGTTCCCCACAAAAATAAGAAGGCAGAGAAACATAAGGAAACATTAGGCAAGCTGCTGAGTGAGCGAGAATAACTTGAGAAAGAATAAATAAAGATTCGAGCGTTCTCAGTTGAAGGTAGCAGTCACGACGGTGTCAAAGTTGAGCACGACGGTGCAAGTATTGCCGGTAAAGCTACTGCAATTCGTCCAAGTCACTTGCGAACTCCCGGTAGGGGTCGCCGTGAGGCCGATCGTGCTGCCCAAAGCGTAGTCAGCCGAGCAAGTTCCAGGGCACTTAATCACGCCAGTGGAATCGATCACACTCCCCGCCGCCGTTCCAGCAATGTTAACCGTCAAAACCGCCTGGTTGCAGGCCGCGGTACCGGCACCGCCTCCGGTAAGAAATGCCGAACCCGTGACCAGATTCGGACTGTCGTAATAGCTGGCCGTCAGGTTTCCGCTGCCGCAGATGCTGAGCGCGGTTACGAGACTGGTGTTTGTGATGGTAACCAGGTTCTGCGAGTCGACGGACCAGGTAACGATATCGGTAATATCCTTGGTAGCTGGCGGATGCTCATATGTCCCGATTGCTTTGAATATGGTGCTCGAACCTACTGATGTAAACGTCGCCCCGCTTGGCTGAACCTGAATCGATACCAGATGCTGGTTAAATCCACAACTGGACACGTTCAATAAAAATGTCGCCGCGGCGACTAGGACAATGATGCTGAACCACTTCCGGGTCATCAACAACTCCTGGGATCAAAGCGATCCGGCTGATCGAATATGGGTTCGAAGGATGGGCCAATTTAGTCAAAAATTGGCGAAAAAGCAATCGTTAATAGCGCAGTTGGACTAAGTTCATCATCCCTTGACCGCCTCCGCGACCACTTTCACGAATTCGCGGATATCTTCCTCCGTGGTATCGAACGAACACATCCAACGCACGATCGATTCTTCTTCCATCCACATGTAGAAAAAGTAATGCTGTTTGATTTTTTCGATGGCGTGGCGCGGGATTTGCGCGAAGACGCCGTTCGCTTCCACTTTCCAGACAACTTTTACACCGGGAATGCGGCTCACTTCTTTTTCCAGCAGGCGGGCCATGCGGTTGGCATGTTCTGCGCTGCGCCGCCAAAGATCGTTGGTGAGCAGAGCTTCGAATTGCGCGGCGATAAAGCGCATTTTTGAAGCCAGTTGCATCCCTTGCATGCGCAGGTAGAGGAAGTTATCGCTCAATCGGGGCTGGAAAAATACCACGGCTTCGCCGCCCAGGATTCCGTTTTTTGTGCCCCCGAAAGAGAGGACGTCTACGCCTAAATCGCGCGTTGCCGCACGCAGGGTCTGGCCGAGAGAAGCGGCAGCGTTGGCAATGCGAGCCCCGTCCATGTGCAGAAACATCTCATGCGCATGGGCAAATTCGGCGAGTACCTGAATTTCTTCCGGACGATACACCGTGCCCATCTCGGTTGATTGCGTAATAGAAATGACGCGGGGCTGCGAGTGATGCTCATCGCCGATGCCGTGGTAGGCATGCCGTACGGCGTCCAGCGTGATCTTGCCGTCCTGCTGCGGCAGAGGAATCAGTTTGCA
>JBAVUV010000924.1:0-2441 GCA_049696955.1 Candidatus Sulfotelmatobacter sp.
CTTTGCAGCCTCCAACGAGTGATCCGATTTCCTTAGCGTACGATTTTTGACGTTTGGTGTAGTGACCCCTTGTCAGGCTGGCCAATATAGATGCGGTTCGACCGCCGCGTGGATTGCCAACAAACAACGAGTTCTTGCGGTTCAACACCACCCGCTTGATCTCCCGCTCGCTGATGTTGTTGTCGATGGGCACCGCTCCATCCAGGCAGAAGGCGTTCAGCTCTGTCCATTGGCTCAGCGCGTAGTTCACTGCTTCGGCCATGGGGTGCTTGGGCAACAGCGACTCCTTCCAGCCGAGCAGCTTCTGCCGTAGTTGAATCAGCATAGGCGCAGATTGCTTTTGACGTAGGTCAAGCCGCTCCGGCGCGGAAAGCGCCGTGGCCTGCTTCTCGACCGCATAGAGCGAACGAATCATCTCGATCGCCTCCCGCGCAATCTCGGGAGCGGTCTTCTCTGCCTCGACGATCTTTCGCCTGGCGTGAGCCCAGCATCCGGCGCGCGTAATCTCATTACCCGCCACCACGCCGTTGTATCCGCCGTAAGCATCAGCCAACAGGACCTGCCGGTAACCCTTAAGAAAATATTTCGGTCCATCCCGGCCTCGATCGAGGGTGAAGTGGAAGACGTTGTAGGGGTGGGCATCGTCACCCAGATACACCCACATCCGGGCGTTGGCCGTTTTACCCCGGCTGAGCATGGGCATGATAGTGTCGTCAGTGGCCACCACATGGGAAGCCCGCACCTGCTCGGCCATCAGCTCATAGAGCGGCTCGACCAGGTTGGCCACATCCCCGCACCAGACCGATTGCGTGGCTCTGGAAATCTCAAAGCCCTGCCGCTCGAAAATGTCCTCCAGCCGATACAACGGCAAATAATCAGAGAACTTGCTGGTCACGATGAAAGCCAGCAGCCCTGGGCCAGCCATGCCCTTGTCGATCACGGCTTCTGCTTTGGCCGCTACTTCCATCTGCGGGCTGTCGCCCTTGTGCTCACAATCGCTACAGGCATACTTTTTTCGCACATGATGGATGCGCTCGAAGTGACCGGGAAGATATTCCACCTGCCAGCTCTCATCAGAGCCAATCTCCTGGCGCTGCTGGCCGCAGCAGGGGCAGGCCCGCTGTTCACCGCTCAGCTCGTAGACGTGCGTGCTTACGGGAAGATTTTCGAAATTGGCTAGATTGCGCCGACCCTTGCGCCGTTTCACCCGCCGCAGTTGCTGCTCCTGCGCTGCTTGCGGTGGAACATCGTCGGGATGGGGCGGCTTACTCTCCAGCTGCTCAGCAAAGTTTAGAAGCAACTGTAATAGTTCGCCCGTGGATCGAAGACGATCCGCGCGTGGCCCGTAGTACCACTTCTTGAACCGCTCCAACTCCTGTTGCATGCGCAACAGCTCAACGCGCAGTTCTTCGACCTGCTGCTCCTTACGATCGCGCTCCGCCAGAAGAGTGCGCGCCAGCGCCAGCAGCTCTTCACGATCATCGGGTAGTTGGATGATGTCGGCTTGTTGAGTGGCCACATCTGCAGTAAATAACTAACTCCCACAGGTGTCACTCATAACCTGCTCTCGCTTATTATCTCGATTGGTTCCCGATCCACGCTCGTAGCGCCGCACCCGCTTCAGCTTCGATACATCAATCCCATCCAGTATCATCGCCAGCTCACTGCCCAGCAGCTCAACCGAGCGCGATCCCGTGTTCATCCGCGGAAACTTAAACACACCCGTCTCCAAGCGCTTGTACCAAAGAACAAATCCATCCCGATCCCAAAGAAGAATCTTCAGCCTGTCTCCACGCCGCGAGCGGAATACGAACAGATGGCCTCCGAGAGGATCCTGACCAATGACTACCCGCACACGCTCGGCCAGTCGATCAAAGCCGCAACGCATGTCCGTCGCCTCGGCAGAAAGCCATATCCGCGCGGCCTGCGATCCATCCAACGCACGCAAGCTCGGCAGACCAATCATCCCTCCAACTCCGACAATAAGGCGCGCAGGTGACTGGCCTCGAATCCCGGACCGACAAAAAGGCTCAGCCCGCTCCGCAGACGAATCTCGATCGTCTTATCGTCTCCTGCTGACGATCGCCACCCCGGCTTAGCTGGCTTCACTGCCACTTCCACAAACTTGGCCGCTTCGGCTTCGCGCACACGCTTCTTCCACGCGTAGAAAGCCCAGACCGCCAATCCCCGCTCGCGGCAAAATACCGCCGCACTCTGACCGCTCTCCAGCTGCTCAGAAAGCAATCCACGCCACTTCGCCCACGCTTCCACACTCGGCTGTTGCATCCCTACAAAATCGCTCATCCCCCGTCATGGGACAAGATGCGGTTTACGTAGCGCTCACGCAGTTAACAATCTGGAATCAATTTCGCTACCGATGAGGTTATATCGGCAACGACCGCGTTCACATCGAGGCTCTACCCCAGCCGTCGTACTTGGTA
>JBAVUV010000925.1:0-4084 GCA_049696955.1 Candidatus Sulfotelmatobacter sp.
TACCACGGACGTGCGGCTTTACAGAATACCTGTTATCGGACGTTGGAACCATCCCATCAAACTTCTCCTGTTCTCCTAAATCCTCCTATGGCTGCACGGTTTCCGTTATGGAGGCCGAACTGCCTGCGATATTTGAGTCTCCGTAATAGTTGACTGTGACCGGGTTTGCGCCGACTGGCAGCGTGGAGGTTGTGAACCTGGCTTTACCATCAACAAGCTCAGCGGTCCCGAGCACGGTGTTCCCTGTGGAGAAGGTTACGGGGCCCGTCGCCGTGATCGTCGGTGATGTGATGGTGGCGAGAAAGGTTACGGATTGACCTTCGGTTGACGGGTTCGGAGACGCGGTGAGAGTGGCGGCGCTCGTGGTTTGCGTTACCACCTGGGCCAGCGGTGTGGAAGTGCTGGCCGCGTTGTTTGGGTCTCCTACGTAGGTTGCGGTCAGAGGATAGGAGTCGGCGTTCAGGTTGGACTTTGTCAGCGTGGCTACGCCACTGGAATTGAGCGCAGCGGTGCCGATGGTATAAACCCCGCCCCACGTGAAGTCTACTTTCCCGGTAGGGATGGTTAAGTATCCGTATGGACTTGGGCTTGTCACTGTCGCGGTCCAGGTTACTGATTGACCATAGACTGACGGAGTCAAACTGGAAGTCAAGGTTGTTGCCGTCTGGTACCCGACTACTACCTGGGTGACGGCATTGGAGTAGCTCGGTGGGTCACCCTCTCCGGTCCCGGGAAAGCGCGCTTTGATTTTGTGTGTTTTGGCGGTGAGCGAATTATCGGTGAAGGTGGCAATACAGGCGTTGTTAAGCGGTACAGAGCCGATGACGGTGTTGCCGTCGTAAAATGTAATCGGCTCATAACAATCTCCTTGCGGCTGATTATTGCAGTACCCGGCCGCAAGTACGGATGCCGTAAAGACGATCTGATTTCCGATCAGGGCCGGTGAACCGTTTGTGGTGAGCGTGGTGAGTGAGTAACACCCTCCGGCTCTCGTGGACCGCGTAGTTTTCGACCATACGGGAAGCTTTCCGTCATCCTCGATCAGACTCGCCGCCGAGCCGACGGTTTGTTTGACTGAGGCCGCGCTGCCTGAAATGTTTGAGTCTCCGTAATAATTTGCCGTAACTGTGGTTGTGCCGACGGCCAGCGTGGAAATTGTGAATGTGGCTTTGCCGTTTGCGAGCTGAGCCGTTCCCAGGACGGTCTTCCCCGCAGTGAAAGTTACCGGGCCTGTCGCTGCGACGGTCGGGGACTTGATCGTGGCGGTGAAGGTGACGGGTTGATCCGCGGTTGACGGATTAGGTGATGAAGTTAGAGCGGCGGAACTTTTGGTTTCTGTTACGACTTGGTTTAGCACGGAGGACGTGCTGGCCAGGTTGTTTGCGTCTCCTCCATACACGGCTATCAACGGATATGTATCCGCGTTAAGGGCGGACCTAGTCAGCGTGGCCACCCCGCTCGCATTGAGCGTGGCTGTACCAATTGAGTATCCGTTCCACGAGAAATTTATTTTTCCCGTGGGCGGGACTGGCCCAGAGGTGGTCACCGTCGCCGTCCACGTTACCTTTTGTCCGTAGATGGATGGGTCCAGGCTGGAGGTCAAGGCGGTGGAAGTCACGCACTTACCGACGCATCGGGAGGCACGGGTGTTGTTCAGCAGCACTCCCACAGAGCCGTCAGATGGCTCGCCAAAAAGATTGACTACGAATAGGTCGGGCCTGCCGTCGCCGGTCACATCTGCCACTGCAGGTGAAAAGGCACCCCAGTATCCGCCCGAGCTATAGGTGGTCACTGGTTGAAAGGTGCCGTTTCCGTTGCCTAGCAGCACTCCGACACTGCCGGGACTTGGGATTGGGCATCCGCTAGAGGAACAAAAGTTGACGACCACAAGGTCGAGTTTGCCGTCGGCATTAACATCTCCGACGGCCAGTGAGTCCGCGTCATCGGCGCCCGTGCCGTACAAAACCGCTGGCAGGAAGGTTCCATCGCCGTTGCCCAACAGCACTCCGATTGTGCCTTGCTCACAAGTACTGCCGGATGGACAGCTGCTGTTCGCTGCGAGAAGATCCTGTTTGCCATCTTGGTTCACATCCGCAATGGCTAGGGAAACAGGGGCCACTCCCCCCGAGCCGTAGTTCACCGCCGGTTGAAAGGTGCCGTCGCCATTGCCCAGCAACACACCCAGGGAACCATTTCCGTAGCAATCACCATCGACTCCGCACGCGTTAGTTACGGCGACGTCCAGCTTGCCATCGCCGTTCAAGTCTGCGACCGCCAGCGCCAAGGAATTGTAAAGGTTATATCCGCCGGAGCTATATGTCACCGCTGGCTGGAAGGTTCCGTCGCCATTGCCCAGCAGCACGCCCACCAGCCCACTGTCTGTACATCCGTAACAGCTACTTTGGTTCGCCACCAAGATATCGGGCTTGCCGTCACCGTTCACGTCTGCCACGGCTACCGACCCAGGGTAACCTCCGCCCGAACCGTAAGTAACCACCGTCTGGAAGGTTCCGTCACCGTTGCCAAGCAAAACGCCGACGGTATTGGAGTAGTAGCTGTTCGCTACCACTAGATCGAGTTTGCCATCTCCGTTCAAATCTGCGACGGCGATGGCAGCCGTCTGGGAACCGCCCGCGTCGTAAGTCACAGCCGGCTGGAAGGTTCCGTTGCCGTTGCCAAGCAGAACGCCGACGACCCCGTCGATCCCACCGCCGCAAGCGGTGCCCGGGCCACAGCTCACGACCACGAGGTCAGGCTTGCCGTCCCCGTTCACGTCAGCGACCGCCACGGAGTAGGAGTATGCGCCACCAGAGCCGTAGCCCTCGGCCGGCAAGAACGAAGCGGACGCTTCTGCCACGGCAATCGAGAAGAACTGGGTATTGGAAACACCGCCGCCTGGGCTGGGGTTGAATACTTTGACTGAAGCCGTGGACGCCTTGGCAATGTCGGACGCGAGGATTTTGGCAGTCAGTTGGGAGCTGCTTACAAATGTCGTGGCACGCGGGCTGCCGTTCCATTTCACGACTGAGGCCGGAACAAATCCTGCGCCGTTTACCGTCAGGCTAAATGCAGCCCCGCCGGGCGCGGTAGCGTCCGGAACGAGCGGCTGGTCGACGAAGGGCACCGGATTCTGGGCGGAGGCCGTCGTGGCCAGCGTCGTCAAAACTGCGAGAGCTGCGAGAATCAGAGGGAAGGTTTTGAGGATTCGGGCCGTGAGAGTACGCGTGCTCGTCATGGGAGACCTCCTTGGGTGCTACGGGGCCCTGACGTTTATCGGAGTGGCGCTTACGAATTTTTTCTGAGGGGCATCATCTGTCGACTACCTTCCTCGAAGCAGGTGCGGGCGCGGAGGAGCGCGGCGGGGATGGCCAGCACGGGCGAAACGTTAGCACTGAAGTGGGGGCTAGGTCAATGTGAATTGTGGTGTGTTGGGAAAGGCACAAACAACATCAAGGTTCCTCACCGGGCTGACGCTCGGGTCGGGCTTTGCCCGATGGACAGCCGAGGGCGGCTGTCCCCACATTGGAATTTTCTCCGTTCGGTTATTCGCTTGGAAAGACGATTCTTGGATGGAAGAGTGTGCCGGCGACGCGGGTGGCGATGGCCAGGAGTTCAGTTTGGCTGGCGAAGACTTTGACTTGGCGGGCGCGGGAGAGTTCGGGGAGGTTGATGGGGCGTCCGCTGCGGATGCGGGCGGCGGTGGGCTCGTCGGCGGTGACGGAGGGAAATTGGGGCAGGAGTTGGCGAGGATGGATGAAGAGAGATTCTAGTCCCGCCGTTTTTAATCCTGGTGAGGGCTGAGGTTCCGTTGAATGTTGCGGGTGTGGTGAGATTGGCGGGCAGGGGTCTCCGTCCGCCACGACAGCAGGTTCATCCACTTCGCTTCCCTTTTCCTGCGGAAATGCGAAGCTCCGGTCGGAATGACAAATTCCGGTGAAGTCGGGATCTGCAGTTCTGATCTGAGCTTCGAAATGCTGCCGGCCTTCGATTGCTTCGATGGTGTGCGCTTGGGTGATGTCGAATTCGGCGACGGAGGTGCGTCGAAGGGATTCGAGATGGGCTCCGCAGCCGAGGCGCTGGCCCA
>JBAVUV010000926.1:0-8220 GCA_049696955.1 Candidatus Sulfotelmatobacter sp.
CCAATACTTCGCCCAGGTTCACCGCCCTGCCTTCCGGCGAAATCGCCCACAAGACGTAGGTCAAATACTCGTTGCCGAAAGTCGTGGGCCTTTGCAGATTGCCGAATTCCGCTTCAATCTCAATCGATCCGCGCTTGCTGTTCACCTTGGCTTCGCCGTTCGCCATGGGCATCAAAGTGGTGCCGGCAAAATCCAGCTTCGAACTCCCGCTGCGATGCTCATAGTTAATCGCCTGCACGCTGCGGCTAATCACGGTTACGCGGAACGTGGGAGTCGAACTCACACGCTCGACTTCAACCGTGCTTTGAGAATTGGTCTGAGCTACTGCCGGCAAACTCAGCGCGACTGCGGCGACGAACAACAATTTTGTCTTCACATTGTCTCCTTGTGGCAGCCATCTGCCGTGTTGCTTGATACCGACTCCATGTAACTCAGACACTTGGCCAGTTGCTATTACGTTCCAACGCGAATATGGGACAGCGAATGAAACATCCCAAACACATTCAGCAGCCACAGAACGACGGCGATGACCACCACCCCGTTCAAGATGGACTTGATGGATGACTGCATGGGGATGAAGCGATTCACCAGCCATAGAAGAACACCCACCACGATAAGAACTTCGAGGAGTTGAATTAACGGCATAACGTTTAACCTTTCGTCTTTTTTCGGCCAACGCCTCTCATCCGCCTGAGGCGTTGCGCTAGTTTCGAGGTTTCGAAAACCTTTAGGGTCGAATCGTGTCCGCCGCAGGTTCGCGGCCCACACACGGATGAAGAATGCTGTTTGGCTGGATGTGGTCGCTTTGCCGAGCCTCGATTGGACCCGGGTAGTGACCTAAGAATGAGAGCTGCGAATCAGCGTCCGCGGCTCTCTTCGACACACTCAGGAGTATTGAGGATGACAGGTACAGAATTTCATGTCTGAGCAAGATAGCTCACTAACGGAGGCGCCCCGTCTGACTTTTTGCGAAAGGGACGTACAAAGTGTTCACAATTGACCAGTCTCTTACGGAATGACGGTTCACTATGCGGCTATGAAGGTCAAGAAGGAGCAAGCCCTCTCCGTCCGTTGCCCCACCTGCGGCGCAAAACCTGGGGAAAAGTGTGAACTGACCACTGGCCAACCGCGCACCGCGCCGCATCGAGACCGGCGCCTGGCAGCTTCGAATGACAATGAATAGGGGCCGGCGAATGTCCTTAGTCGCAGCGAAAACTCTTTATGATCAATCACTCGCTCTTCGAAATCTGTGCAAAATAGCTCACTCCTTAGAACTGTGTAATCCCCGGCATTTTGCCAATATTGTGGTTCCTGCGCAGTACTATAATTAGTTGCGATGAGTCCCCCTGCCGCCAGTAAGAAGCAACCCGTGTTCGACTCCGATACCTTTCTCGCGACCATCGGCGAGGGCAGGAAGATCCTGTCTGTCGAAAAAAAGCAAATGATATTTGCCCAGGGGGATGGGGCAGATGCAATCTTTTATGTTCAGAAAGGCAAAGTCCGGCTCACTGTCGTGTCTCAAGCCGGCAAAGAAGCTACCATTGCGATCGTGGGCGCGGGGAATTTTTTTGGTGAAGGCTCACTGGCGGGTCAGCTATTGCGTATGGGCTCCGCGGCTGCAATGACGGATTGCGAGATCTTGCGCGTGGACAAAAAAACGATGATGGAGGCGCTGCACCGCGAGCCCTCATTTTCGGAAATGTTTGTGGCCTATTTGCTCGCGCGCAACATCCGTTACGAAGAGGATCTGGTCGACCAACTGTTTAATTCCAGCGAAAAGCGATTGGCTCGGGTACTTCTGTTGCTCGCTCATTTCGGCAAGGAAGGCATTCCTGAAACCGTGGTCCCAAAGATCAGCCAGGAAACCTTGGCGGAGATGGTCGGCACCACGCGATCTCGGGTCAGCTTCTTCATGAACCGGTTCAGAAAGCTGGGCTTTATTCACTACGCGGGCGGCACAGAAGGTGCATTGCAGGTCCACAGTTCCCTGCTAAATGTGGTACTGCACGATTAGAGTCTGCCGCGAGCCGACTCGATTGGATGGATGCGAATGGCCGAGCGGGCAGGCAGATTCGTCCTCATCTTTACTGATGCCGATCCGATGCCCGTTTCCCGATTTGGCCGCCGGAGTGGCGAGAACTATCAAAAGAGCACAATTGACCATCTCTTGTAGCCGACAATATTGAATAATGGTGGATGTGGCGACTGAAAAACTCACGTTGCGGCATATATTGTCTGTCCACTGCCCTACCTGCCGGGCGAAACCGAAACAGCAGTGCACGCTGAGCACCGGACATCCTTGCGTCAAGACACATCTCGCCCGAACGCTGGCCGCCGCTAAAGCTTCCCGCCCGGACAACTTTGTCCAGGCGGCTCTCCGCATGGTGGGGCAATTGACCGGCAGAGGGCTTCGCGCACTTTTCGCGCACAAGTAGTGTCGGACGCCAGAAGAATCAAGATCTCCCTATGACCTTGCTGCGTACCCTTATACTGCGCGACGGCCGCTCAACAAGTTAATTACCAGGACTACCAGCGCTACCACCAGCAGCAAGTGGATGAGACTGCCAGCGATGTGAAGGCTGAAGCCGAGAAGCCAAAGAATCAGCAGTACAACAAAAATCGTCCAAAGCATGTGTGTTCTCCTTTGATCCTAAAATCTAGATCCTTGAGTCTTGGAATTCAGCTCAAGTGTTTGCGAAAGACTTTCCGCACTCCAAACAGAACCGCCCCGATCGCGGCGTAATGAGCTTACAGAAGGGACACATCCTCTGTGATCCGACGCGTTGAGTAGCGGCCTCATGGGTGACGATCGACGTCGAGAAAGAGTCGATGATGCCACTCAGCCTTCTACGAAAACGATCGCGCATACGCCTCATCGTCATCGGTTAGCCTCCGCTGTTTTTGTCATCTGGAAGCCTGGCGCCGTCATAAGTCGAAACCATCCAACCAATCGAAAAGCGTTTCCCGTTTCCCATTTCTGCAATTCAACCATGACAGGCCGCGGGCCGCCATGCTGTGCAGGATTGCTCACAATCGCAGAACTCGCCGAAGACCGCAAAAGCCCGGGCGAATGAGGCTTTTATAATGAGCGCGGCAAGTGAGCTATTTAGATCAGCCATGCTCTAGCGTGTGAGCGATCATGTTGGCAGAGATGAGCAGTTCTTCTCTCTCTTTCAGATCTTCTGAACTAAGTCAGCCTATCTGAAGTTGTCTCTCCTTAGCTGGTAAGTTCGTAGCTTCGAAAGGAAGATTCATGAAAAAGACAGTTTCACTCTTATTGATGAGTTTGCTGGGGATGGTTGGAACCTACGCATTTGCCGGATCGGACCGTGAAGACACAGTTGAGCGCATGCAGAAATCCGTGGATGTTCTGCAATCCATCATGTCCACTCCCGACAAAGGCATTCCAGAAGAAGTGTTGAGCGGTGCAAAATGCATCGTCGTCGTGCCGAACTTGCTCAAGGGCGGCTTTATCTTTGGCGGCAAGCACGGACGTGGCGTGGCCTCCTGCCGCACTCCTGAAGGCTGGAGCGCGCCCGCATTCGTATCCGTTGGCGGTGGCAGTTGGGGATTGCAGATCGGCGTCGAAGGCGTGGATCTGGTCATGCTGGTCATGAACGACCGCGGTCTGCAGCATTTACTATCCACCAAGTTTGAACTCACTGGAGAAGGATCGGTTGCAGCTGGCCCGGTCGGCCGCCATACCTCCGCCGGCACCGATGTATTACTGAACACCGAAGTGCTGACCTATTCGCGTTCGAAAGGCGTCTTCGCCGGCATAACGTTGGAAGGCGCCGTAATCGAGCAGGACAACGACTCGACCCGCGCTATTTACGGTCATCACATGAGGTTCCGCAACATCCTATCGGGCAGGGCTTCGACTCCCGCAAGCGGGGTCGCGTTCGTCCGGGCTGTTTCTGAAGCCGGCCACCAGGCCCACGTCGCAGAAGCAAGAGAAGACAGCAAGCAATAGTCGCATCAGAACATAATCTGCCAGTCCGCAGTGGCTGACCGGAACCACATGAGTTCCCGTCAGCCGCTGCTTATGGTTGACAACGTTTCTTTCAGTTTCGGCAGAACCGACCTCACCGCTCGCCGATAATCGCGGCCACCTTTCCTGTCGACGGGTCCAGAAGGATACGTTCGGGGCGTCTGTTTTTGAAGTCAAACAGGCGCGAAGCGTCCCCTGCAATCACGTCGAATGATCCGTCCCCAATCCGTCCCAGGCTCCAATTATCCTCGATGAACCGGGTAATCGAAGTCTGGTCGAGCACGCTATCGTCGACGAAGTCTTCTCTCGCGTAGGGCGAAACAACGACTAGCGGCAGCCGTGGACCGTAGCCGCAGCGGCCCTGGATGCCGGCGAGCGAATCCGCGCCCGTGCCGCATGCGCCTGCGCCGGTCAGAGCATCCTTCGATGTGGCCGACTGATTCATGATTGGTCCAATCACGTGATCGTACCAGCCGTCGGAATCATCCCAAGCGATGAAGACGGCAGTCTCATCCCATTCCGGCAACTTCTGCAGCTGGTTGATGACGCTGACGATCCAACCCTGCTCATCGAGCGGAGAAGAATTTCCTGGGTGGCCATCTTGGGCTCTAGCCGCTTTCAGAAACGTGACCGCTGGCAGATTCCCCGAAGCCGCAACCTTCCAGAAATAACTCAGGTCGTAGATGTGGTTTGCCTGGCCGTTGTGTCCCACTTCCGCGAGATTGGCGGGAGCAATGTGATGACGGTTGTTCGTGCTCTCATAAAACTGAAAGGGATTGTGATAGCCGGCGTAGGCTGTTTCCGGCGTGCCGTCGAGGCGGTTCGTCGTGGTATTACATTGCGCCGGATGGCCGGGGCTATATGGCGAGGAAGGAGTAAAGCCGCCTTGAAACCAGCCCCAGCTGACATTGTTCTTGGTGAGCAAATCTCCGATGTTCTTACCGCTGAATGAAACACGATCATAGCTGTAACAGTCTTCATACCACGGGTCCGGATCTCCGATCATCGTGTTGTCCACCACATCGGAGGCGAGATCGCCGTATTGATCGTCGGCGGTGTATTCAATGTTCCCGGTCATGCCGGATGCCAGGTTGATCGCACCCACCGCCGACGGGCCGAAAGTGGATCCGTGGAAATTGTCGCTCATGGCAAAAAACTGCGCGTAGTTCCACAGGGCGGTTACGGTGTTGCCGTCGTAATACCCCATCACCACGCTCGTGCCATAGGGCGCGAGTGAAGGATAGGTGGTATTGGCGCAGGCCACGCCGGTAAACTGCGGAAACTTGTCCATCAGTCCAGCGTCGAATGCCTGCTGTTCCGGGGTGTAATAGTGAGTCTGATCGCAGGTATAGTTCTGGCTCGGATCCAGGCGAAAAGGCTGCGCGGTGCTGCCGTTCGGGTTCAGCGTCAACAGCCCATGGTTAAGTCCATTGACCGCAGGAGTACCTGGACGAGCGAGGAAACGCGTTTCATTCGGCGGATTCGCCGCTTTTGGGTATGTGCCGAAGTAGTGATCAAAGGACTCATTTTCCTGGAAGATAATCACAACATGTTTGATGGGCGTTGTAGTGCGAGCACTCTTCGCAGAATCGCCATCGGCTGCCGACAGCGGAGTTGCAATACACAAACTAACCGCGAACAGCAACATTGCCACCACTTGAGATCTTTTCCTCATTCACCCTCCTTTGGAACCCGCTCATTAACGATCCGCATTGCCGCAAACTCGGCTCTGGACTGGGCAAGCCAAGCAATAGGTGTCACGGCTGCGGTAGCAAATCCTTATACTCTATTTATTGCCTTCCGCAAATATAAAATTCACATTCCTTTAACATTCGGATAAAGGGCGTCATCTCCCCGGCGGAGAGCCTGCATTTGGCGTAGGTGGGGAGCTGGCTTTCGCCGGTTCGACCCGTATGACCCCCATCATCCCGCCATCTTCGTGTTCGAGAAGATGGCAATGGAAGGGAAACAGGCCGACGGCATTCGCGTCGCGGAAATCCATCCGCAATCTAACGGTGGGATACTTCGTGGTCTTCCCATCCCAGAACGGCACTGGAATGGTATCGCGGAGGAAGGGCTCGTTAATTGGTATGCCAAACCATTCAAGCATTACAAAATGCACCTGATGAATGTGAAAATCGTGTAGCTCCTGCGAACGATTTTCGATAATCCAGTCCTCCACGTCTCCTTGATGTACTACGATATTCGGAACAAAAGAATGTGGATCGAACAATGCTGGAGTTTGGCCTTCGACGGTCAGATAGAAATTCATTGGGCTGTTCGGGTCACTCGGATTCTGAGGCTGTTCCGAGAAGTAAAGTTTGCGGGTCCGAATGGGCGTCACGCTTCCCAGCCAGGGCAAACCCGAAGGCTTGGCCGGCGCAACTGCAGCGGCCGGCAACGATGACTGCGGTTCGGGTGCATCCGGGGAGCTGACAATACTGGCCAGCGGACGGGTCGGATCGTTTTCACCGGCTGGGCCGGTGTTGACGCTGCGAGTGATCAGAGTCGCATCCGTCCCTGCAGGAGGGGCCTTGACGATGAATTCGATTCGGCCTGCTGGCGGAACACCCAGGTGGCTCTGCCAAAGCGCATAATCGCCACCCTTTCCATTGTCATTTACCGGAGCGCCATCGACGGCCACAACACCCAGCGCTTGCGGTTTGCCCCGAAACAACAGTTGCAGATTTAAATAGGTGATCGACGACGCGTTCACAATGCGCCATAACTGTCGTTCCGAAGGCCGCATTCTTATGGTGGCAGGCTGATAGCCAGGATAGGGCACCGAAACAAAATTCAGCGAAAGATCCTTGGCTGGAGTTCCCGAGCCATCCGCGGTATTGCGCGCATCGCCGTCACGATCAAGAGTTACAGACGGAGCTTTTTGACCGGCAATGGATGGTGCTGCCTGCGGGTTCAGCAAATCTTCGTCCCGGATCACAATGACGCGCTCAGCTAATCCGGCAACATTCCGATTTGCGCGTTCGATGCCTTCGATGATTAATGCCCCCGAAGCTCCGCCCATCACTTGTGCGCGGGTGAACCCATGGAGGTGAGGATGGTACCAGTACAAGCCGGGAGGCTGGTCTGATGGAATATGAACCCGATATTCAAAAGGAGGATCATTGGCTTGAATCGAAGTGTGCAAGACGTCGTCCTGATGGCACACCGGAGGGATAGTCAAACCATGAAAATGAAGATTGGTTGAAATTGCATTCATCTGCGCGCTGGAGCACGGTTCGTTTTCCACATGACCCGCGGGCATTGCCATCGAAACCGACTTTGAAGTGGGATTTGCAGCCAGCTGCGAAGGCGGTACCGCAACCGCTGAAGCGGAGGCCGGAGAAGCTGCTGGCATCAACTCATTTTTCAATCGCAGAATGAGCAGGTCGCCAGGATTAAGGCGCAGGGTCGGGGACTCAACTCCGTTTTTGTAGATGTAACAATAGCGCGTCCGACCGTGGGCATCGATCTCGCTTCGAAATGCGAAGTCAACCGTCAGTACGCCATTTTCAGCGCGCAGGTCTGCGGGCTCGGGAACAGTGCTCGAAGGCTGTGGCCGAGGACAAACTTCGCTCGCCGGAACGACCGAGGTCCCCTGACTGGTTGGCCTTTTGGCCACGTGTGTTTGATCAACTGTCGAGAATGTCTGCACTTGCTGCGCCGAAGGCGAAGGCGCGGCAATCTGGGGATGCCCTGCCGCAATAAAGCTCGCCGCGGCGAACCCAAGAATTCGCTTCGCCATCAAGAGTCGGAGGAATGCCATTGATCCTGTTTCACGAGAGTATCGAAAATCGGCGGATTGATGCGCGCGATTGCTGCCCCATTACGATTTCGGAAGCGTCCATACAAACAGTACGCTACCGCTGCTGGTCAGAACGTATTGCCGACCGTCAAGTTCGTAAGTGATCGGAGAACTCACGATGCGCGAGCCCGAGCCCGCGTGCCAAAGCGTTTTGCCATCGCTCGAATCCAGCGCCAGAAAGTTGCCGAGGCCGTCGCCGGTGAACGTGAGACCTGAATCGGTCGTCAGCACTCCCGCACCCGATCCGCCTGGGCCCAGTTCATGGCTCCATCGGATCTTGCCGGTTTGGTAATCGATGGCTTCGATCACACCTTTGCCCCACACGCCGTAATCCGCGCCCGCCCATCCGTATAGTCCATCAGCCGGCTTGGCGAAATAAATGCCGTAGCTGGGATGGGCGTCCACGATAAATAATCCATTCCTT
>JBAVUV010000927.1:0-2945 GCA_049696955.1 Candidatus Sulfotelmatobacter sp.
CCCGGCGGCGGGCGCTCCGCCCCACTCCTCATACATGCCGTGTGCCGCGTAGAGACCCAATTCGAAGAAAGTTTTAGGATCGGCCAACAGTTCGATGCGTTCGCGAGCGGTCAGTCGCCCCTTGGCATGCTGATTTTCGATGGCCTTGCTGCCGCCACCTTCACAGATTGCCTCGCCTTCGTTGCGTACCTGCGACATGAGGTCTGCCAGGAACCGCATGTTGGCCTCGAAACGAGCCGAGGTGGGATCGACTCTAGTTGCCAGGAGGTTGGACGCCTGGGTGCCGGAGGACACGGGAATTTCACTGCGATCAGCCATGGATGGAAGAGAAGCAGACTGTTTACGGTATAACACTGGCGCGGCACTGCGCAACGCGTCCGCCGCCTTCCATTGCATCCGGCTATCAGGTGCCACACAGCCACGGTGTTCGGGTCCAGTATCTGGGGAGCTAAATTTGAGCCCATGCGGCCCAATGGAGCCGAGGACACTGTGGCGCTTGGTTCCACCCAGCCTTCGCAACTTTTTTCACGCTCTTCGCTTGACTTCCATTAGAATCCTTGTAATAACTATTCGGTCCTTCCGGACGGGTTTGGGGGTGTGTTTGTTTGGCGGAAATTCGACTGCAAGAGGGTGAATCCCTCGAAAATGCTCTGCGCCGCTTCAAGCGCAAAGTACAGCAGGAAGACATTATCAAAGAGGTAAAACGCCACTCCTTTTACCTGAAGCCCGGCGAAAAAAAACGGGTGAAGGCTGCTCTAGCTCGGAAGCGTGCTCGTAAGAAAGTTCGCAAAGAGCAGGATTAAAGAGCAGGATCGAAGATACAGATTCTAGACAGTAAGACCTGAAGGAGTAACACACGGCATAGAAGGGTCGTCCCTTTCCCGGGGCGACCCTGCTCCGACTGGCCCCCCACCAGAAAGAGTTGCAGTTGGGATCATTCATTTACTCGTCATTCATTCGGCATTCAAGCAGGAAAAGTTGTATCCACGTTCCGTTCCAGGCGCGTGGCGGGCCGAGTCCAGGGGCAGTTTGAGGGGGGATGTAGACAACCTGTTTTGCTTTCTGCCATCGCCTTCCCCGCGTGTGGCGGCTGCAAACCGGGCATAAGGGAGCCGTCCTCAATGGAATTTCAGGATAAAGTACTGACCTGCATCGACTGCGGCACTGACTTTGTCTTTACCGCCGGGGAACAAATGTTTTTTCACGACAAACAATTCAAGAATCAGCCCAAGCGCTGCAAAACCTGCAAGTCCAAGCGTGTGGCCGTCCTTACCGCGCCCCACGCAGCAGGAAACGGGAGCCACCATTCCCGTGTTGAAACCCGCGCCACCTGCTCACAATGCGGAAAGGACACGACGGTACCTTTTCGTCCCACGCAGGGCCGGCCCATTCTTTGCCGCGAATGTTTCACTCAGAAGAGAAACGTAGCTAGCGCCTGACCGGTCGGTCCTCCGATGACGGCCATATCCTGGCATGAATCAGAATCGAGCCGATGTGTGCCCGGTGAGGTCTCGGCAAATTTCACTCCACTTGCGCTACCATGATCCTGTGTCGACTTACTTCGTACAAAACTTCGGCTGCCGCGCCACGCAAGCCGACGGCGCGGCCATCGAGCGCCAGTTCCAGGCTCGCGGGCTCGTCCCCGCCCCTGCGGACCAAGCCGGCCTGATCATTCTTAACACCTGTACCGTCACACATTCTGCCGATCAGGACGCACGTGCCGCCGTACGGCGCATCCAACGGCAGAATCCTTTGGCAAGGATCGTCGTTACCGGATGCTACGCCCAGCGCGCTCCGGAAGAGGTCGCCGCGCTACCCGGCGTTAGCGCGGTGATTGGCAACTCGCACAAACACCAGCTCGCCGAGCTGGCGCTGGGCAAAAATTTCACACCAGGCACAAGCTTTCTTCCCATCAGTGCGCTTACTGAGAACCAGGACCTGAGAACCGGGAACTCGATTTTCGTCTCCGACATCTTTGCCCACACCGAACTCCTGGCCGCACCCGTTTTCGAATCCGCCGGCAACATCGGCGCTCATGAACACGACCGCACTCGCCCAAACCTCAAGATCCAGGACGGCTGCGATAACCGCTGCTCGTTCTGTGTGATCCCGAGCGTCCGTGGACAAAGCCGCTCCCTTCCTGCGTCGCAAATCATCGGCGAGGTAAATGGCCTCGTAGCCGCGGGCTACCGCGAAGTGGTCATCAGCGGCATCAACCTGGGCCGCTGGGGGCGCGATTTGGAAAGCCCGCTTCCGGCATCCGGCTTCTGGAAATCTCTTTTCGAGGATCTAATCCGCAGCATCCTCGCCGAAACCAAACTCGAAAAGCTCCGGATCTCGTCCGTGGAACCGATGGATTGGTCCGATGAACTCATTGCGCTTGTGGCTGCTTCACCTCGCATTGCCAAACATGCCCACGTTCCCCTGCAATCCGGCAGTGACGCCGTCTTGCGCCGCATGCATCGCAAATATCGGCCCTGGCACTATCGCGAAAAGATTGAAAAGATTCGCGCCGCCATGCCCACCGCAGCAATCGGTGCCGATGTCATGACTGGATTTCCGGGCGAGACTGACGCCGAATTCGAATCCACGCGCCGCCTGATCGCGGATCTGCCATTCACTTATCTGCACGTCTTCACCTACTCCGCGCGCCCCGGCACACCTGCCGCAGCTATGTCGAATCAAGTCTCCGTCCGTGTCGCTCGCGAGCGTAACCAAATCCTGCGCGACCTGGCCACGTCAAAACGGCAAACCTTCATACAGTCGTTTATTGGAAAGCGGCTGGAGGCGATCACACTCGGCTCGACGAAGAAGGGATCCAGTGGCGATTTCACCGAAGCCCTCACCGACAACTATCAGAAGCTGTTTCTGAAAGGATGCCACGAGACGAATCGATGGATTCGTGCAGACATCGCCGCAGTGGAGGATGGAGCACTCGTGGGAAG
>JBAVUV010000928.1:0-3158 GCA_049696955.1 Candidatus Sulfotelmatobacter sp.
TTCCTGACGAGTCAAGAATTTCCAGCTTCGTCTCTGTTCCCGCCTTAGGCGCATCTTTCAAATAGAAATCAATCACCGCGCCCGCGGGGGGATTCTGCCCCGTACGTTTGGATGGATGGTGCTCTCCTGACTCTCCTGCCTGAATGCGATACGCCGCATCCGGAGTGTAGAGATGAACATCTTTCTTTATCACGTCATCGTTGAACTGCCGCAACGGACTGATGTCATCCAGAATCCAGAACGCCCGCCCATGCGTAGCCACGACGAGATCGTTGTCTTTGACCACCAGATCATGCACCGGTGTGGTGGGTAGATTCAGCTTGAGCGACTTCCATTCCGCTCCATCGTTGAACGAAACATAGACTCCGTTCTCCGTGGCCGCGTAGAGAAGTCCGCGTTTTTTAGGATCCTCCCGCACGGCGCGAACAAAACTGCCATCGGGAATTCCATTGACCAGCTTCGTCCAACTCTGGCCGTAGTCGCTGGTTTTATAGATATACGGTTTGAGATCGTCGCTTTGATGGCGATCCACGGCCACGTATGCGGTGCCAGGATCGTACGGCGAAGCTTCGATCAGACTGACGCGGCCCCACTCCGGCAAATCTTTCGGCGTCACGTTGGACCAGCTTTTCCCTTCGTCGCGGGTAATCTGGACCAGGCCATCGTCGGTGCCGACCCAGAGCAAACCCTTTGTAATCGGCGACTCTGCGACGGCAAAGATGGTGTCGTAATACTCGGTGCCAGAATCGTCCAGCGTAATTTCGCCGCCGGAAACGTGCTGCTTGCTCTTGTCGTTGCGAGTCAGGTCTGGACTGATCGCTTGCCAATGCACGCCACCATCGGTGGTTTTGAATAGACGCTCGCCGCCGTGGTAGAGCGTGTTTGGATCGTGCGGTGAAATCATCACCGGCGCAGTCCACTGAAAGCGATGCTCCAGGTTGGCCGCTCCCCACGCATCGGATAACTCCGGCTGCTCAGTGATCGATTTCACCTGCCCGATCCGCTTGTCGAAACGGGTTATGTTTCCCTGGTAGTCGGCGGCATAAACAATATTCGGATCCGGTGGGTAGGGCGCAATATAGCCGGCCTCGCCACCGCCCACGTCGTACCAGTCGGTGCGATCAATGGCGCCGTCATCGCTGCGGCTGGCGATGGCAACCGTTCCACTATCCTGCTGCGACCCGTAGACACGGTACGGTGTCGCCGTGTCGGTGATGACATGATAGAACTGCGCCGTGGGTTGATTGTCTTCGAGCGTCCAGTTCTTGCCGCCGTCCAAAGTGACAGTAACTCCGCCGTCGTTGGCCGCGATCATCCGCTGCGTATCTTTCGGATCAATCCATAATCCGTGGTTGTCTCCGTGCGGAACTCTGACCCGGTCAAACAAGTGCCCGCCGTCGGTCGATTTATACGTTTCCACATCCATGATGTAGACAACGTTTTCATCTCGCGGATCGGCGCAGATGTGCATGTAATACCATGGCCGCTGCCACAGGCTGTGGCTGGGATTGACGAAGTCCCAAGTCTCGCCGCCATCGTCAGAGCGGTAAAGTCCGCCATCGGGGTTGTGCGCCTCAATCAGCGCATATACTCGATCGGAATTAGCTGCGACCGCAATGCCGATGCGTCCGTACGGACCTTTCGGCAGACCATGTTCCTCCAGTCGCTTCCAGGTGGTACCACCATCGTTCGAGCGATAGAGTCCGCTGCCCGGACCGCCGCTGGATAAGCTCCACGAAGTGCGGCGCGCCTGCCAGAGTGCGGCGAACAAAATATTGGGATTGTGCGGGTCGAAGGCAATATCGATGCCTCCTGTGTTCTCATCCTTGTAGAGAACTTTCTCCCAAGTCTTGCCACCATCCGTGGTGCGGAAGATTCCGCGTTCGGTGTTCGGCCCATAAGGATGTCCAAGCGCGGCCACGAAAACGATGTCAGGATTATTCGGATTAATGATCACTTTGCCGATTGCGCGCGTATCGTGCAACCCGATAAGTTTCCAGGTCTTGCCGCCATCGAGCGATTTATAAACGCCATCCCCTTGGGCGATATTTCCACGAATGCAGGCCTCGCCCGTGCCTACATAAATGGTGTTGTGATCCGAATTCGCCACCGCCAGGCTGCCAATATCTCCACTTCCCTCTTTGTCGAATACCGGCGACCACGTCATGGCTCCATCCGTCGACTTCCAGACCCCGCCTCCGGTAGCCCCGAAATAATAGGTTGTCGGGTCGCCCGGAATTCCGGCTGCGGTCAGCGAGCGCCCGCCGCGGAAAGGGCCGATCATGCGATACTTCATGCCCTTGAACAGCTTTTCTTCCGGCTTGCCGGAATCGCTCTCAGCCGCGGCGTTCTGGCTGGACGCGTTCGCCGCTGGCGACGGCGAAGATTGCGTAGGCTTGGCAGCTTTCGACTGGCGCTCCGGTTTGGTTTGTGCGAATACGAGGCCCCCCATGCCAAGAGCCAGAATGGCGAAAAGAAATAGCAGCCGCCGCGCATTCGCGACCTTACGAGAAATTCCCCGGCAAAACGTAGCTTGAGTCACCATGTTCGAATTGCTCCCAGAGACCGGATCGTTTGTATGGTAATGCCGTACCGACTGAATGCAAAGCATCCGCGAACAGCGGGGATAGCCTTCATTTTCCAGATAACAGTTTGCGTGCTGCTGCGATTTCCTTGCGCTTGGCCGCGTCCACCTTGGGGTAACAAAGATTGAGTTCTTGTAGTGTCTCCACAATCGCCGCCGCAACCACCAGATGGGTAAACCATTTGTTATCCGCTGGCACCACGTACCACGGAGCGTGTTTGCTCGCGGTGTGGCGGATCATATCTTGGAAGGCTTCCTGATAATCGTCCCAATATTCACGCTCGTGAATATCCCCTTCGGAAAACTTCCAATGTTTTTCCGGTTCATCAAGCCGGGCCAGGAACCGCTTCTTCTGCTCTTTCTTCGAAAGATGAAGAAAAAACTTGCGGATCACGGTGCCGTTTCGCGCCATGTGCCGCTCAAAAGCATGAATATCTTCAAACCGCTCTTTCCATATATCTTTTGTTACGAGAGATGGCGGAAGCAGTTCGCCCTCGAGCACCTTAGGATGCACTCGCACCACCAAGACTTCTTCGTAATAAGAGCGATTGAAGATGCCGATGTGTCCCCGCTC
>JBAVUV010000929.1:0-10309 GCA_049696955.1 Candidatus Sulfotelmatobacter sp.
CGAGTCGCGTAATAGATGGTGTGAGAATCTGCCGACCAGGAAAATGTGTGCACTTCTTCCTGACCCTTCGTCAGCTGGATCGCTTCGCCTCCGGCGGCAGAAATCAAATAGATCTGGCCGACCTCGCCTTTTTCATTTTTGTTATCGTCGGAATCTGAATCCGCGTCCTTCTCGGGAGCCGGCTTCCGCTCGGAGCGAAACGCGATCCAGCGCCCATCGGGAGACCACTGGGGATCGATGTCATGGCCGGATTGCGTGAGTTGAATCAGCGATCCGCCCTTGCCATCGTCGCGATAAAGCCACAGGTCAGTTCGGAAAATCTGCTGGTCCCAATCGGCACGCTCGGTGCCGATTACAACGGAGCCGCCGTCGGGTGACAGCGCTACGCTTGAGTAACTCACCGAGTTGAAAAATTCATCAAGCGTGAGTTTGGGTTTGTCTTGCGCAAACGCTAACGACGCGGGAATGAGTACCAAGCTCAACCACAAAAACACCTTCGAGATTTTCATAGGGCCGTGGGGGAAGATGTTTATACAACGACGCAGCGCCAATAAGCAACATTCACACTCGATAAAGGCTATCGGGCACTAGCGAGTAGGCTCGGCGTTCTTGAGCGATTCGTCAAGAGATTCCGCGGGATGAGAGACGCGGTCCATGAGGCGCCAGCCATCATCGTAACAACGAAAGATCACAGAGGATTGATACCGCAGATCTCCCGGATAGAGAGCCGCACCAACTTCGTTCACGGGAATCCATTTCCAATCGAATTCGACTTCGGCCATATTCGCTTGTTTGGAGATGCCGGTGACGCCGATCAGTTCGCGTCTCACGGCCGGGATGTTCAAGACTTGTTTGTCGGCCTCGCCCGGCGCGATGAGGCTTTGAAAAGTATCAACACCCGACGGCGTGAGCGAAACATCCCAGCACGGCGGCGGAACGAGAACAGGAGGACAAGGCGCATGGGTACCGGAGATCCAGCCGCGATGCTGCAGAACGAGATAGTCCGGCGAGAGATAATCCTTGTTGGAAATAACACCGGTGTGAAGCTGAAAGTGTTGTGGCGTACGGAAAGTGTCAGAGGCCGCGATCAGGTCGCCGGCCAGACGACGCGTCAGAAAGTCGCGGGGAGAACAGGATGAAAGGAAAAGACTCGCAACCCACACGATGAGTATCGATGGCTTTGACATGAAGGAACGGGCAAGTTGAGGTTACTGGTTTTGGATTGTAAACAAAAGCGATCTTTTACGCGGGGAGAAAGGACGAGAAGTGATCTGGCCTTCGAAGTGAGTGGACCAGCGGCCCGGAATCGTGGTGGTGCAATTGGGGCAACGGCCGTCGGGCGTGATGCGGTATGCCTTAATGAGGTATCCGTGGCGCTCGATCAAAATTTCATCGCATTGCGGACAATGGGTATCCTCCCAGCGGCCGACCTGACCCGGCAAGTTGCCTGCATAGATGTAGCGCAGCCCTGACTGGCGGCCGATTTCGACAGCCCGCAATAGATCCTCGCGCGTCGTATCGCGCGGATCCGTCATTTTGTAGTCGCCATGAAAAGCTGTGATATGCCAGGGAATGTCAGAAGAAATTCCCGCGAGGAACTCAGTCAGGCGCTGCAGCTCATCGGCGGAATCGTTAAAACCGGGAATGAGAAGCGTGACGATCTCGAGCCACAGGCCCATTTCGTAGATTCGGCGAATGCTGTCAAGGATGGGACCGACGCGGCCGCCGAGTTCATGGTAGTGACGATCGTCAAAGCTTTTGAGATCCACCTTATACAAGTCGATCCACGGGCGGATATATTCCAGAACCTGCGGTGTAGCGTTGCCGTTCGAAACGAAGCCGGTGATAAGTCCGGCGCTTTTGGCTTCTTTGAAAACGGCCACCGCCCACTCGCTGGTAATGAGCGGCTCGTTATAGGTGCTGACCAGAATCTTCGCGCCCTGGTCAACGGCATCGCGCACCAGTCGTTGCGGCGAGGCAGTCAGCGGAGAAGAGACGGCGTTGGAATCTCGCAGCGCCTGCGATGTAACCCAATTCTGGCAATACGCGCAGTGCAGGTCGCAGCCCAGCATTCCGAAGCTATAGGCAAGCGCGCCAGGATACGCGTGAAAAAACGGCTTCTTCTCGATGGGATCGCATTGTGTTCCTGCGGTATAACCCCAAGGCACATAAAGCGTCCCGCCGCGGTTATAGCGGACCTTGCACACGCCGGGTTGGCCGTCCGGGATAGGACAGCAATGTCCGCAGGAGAAGCAGCGAACCCGGTTGTTTTCGAGCTTCTCGTAAAGACCGGCATCAGCTTCGCGGACTCGCTCGTCGAGAATAGTGCGGAGGGTGGACACGGGACCTTGTGTTCATTCTAACGTACGGAGAAGGATTGGCTCCCGGCCTTAGCGGCCGGCGACCGGCTTCGAAGCGGATTCGTAGCGCTCGAGCCACTGCTCGGCTTTTTGTTCGATTTCTGCCCGTTGGGAGCGGGAAAGACGAGTGGCAATAAACGGCGCGAGAGCCTGGCTGGCGTCATCGCCACTGGCCCGGGCGAGCACCGTCCAAAAGTAGGCTTGACTATCGTCTTGCTTCACGCCTCGGCCGCCCCAATAAAGCGATCCCAACTTCGATTGAGCCGGGACGCTCCCGTGCTCTGCGGCTTTGGTGAACCAGCGAGCTGCTTCAGTTTCGTCGCGTTTGATTCCCTGTTTCTCGTCTCCGGTGGCGTAAAGTAGACCAAGAGCGTTTTCAGATACCGGATCGCCGCGGTCCGCCAGCGCTTGAAGCTCGGCAAAACTGGCAGGATCGCCGGATCCTGCACTGGGATTGCCAAGAGGCTTCGATGAAGCGAGAACAGTATGCTGTTCCCCTTGGCCGCGAGCGCGTAGCTTCTCCTGAATCCAGGGTTCGGCGAGAAATCCCAGCACCAGGAAAATAGTGGCAGCCGCCGCGAATAACAAGTACAGGTAAGCCCGAGGCAAGCGGATTCCCCCAACTTTGTCCTGGTCGTCGGATCGACTCTTTTCCTTTCCTGTCTCCACATCGCGCTCCGGCATGCTGGCAAACAAGACACTGCCAGGCGGCGAAAAAGATTTGGATGGAGGCATAGGCGGTGCAGCCAGATCATCTTCACGCCGTGCGCGGATGATTGCGGCCTGAATGGTTTCCGCGAGCCGCTGCAGCAGGGTGCTGTCATTTTCGCCAAAGACATCCGGCTGTTCGGAAAATACTTCGAGCAATCCCACTATTTTTTCGCGCTCGCGCACTGGGACGGCAATTAAGGAACGAATGCCAAGAGCGCGGCAGCTTTGCCGGTCCACGCGTTCGTCGGTCTCGGTATCGTCACATCGCAGCAATCTACCGATGCGCACACATTCGCCGGAGAAACCTGAGTCTACGTATAGCGTCACTCCCACGGGCGGGGCGCTGGGGCCGGAACTCGCCCGGCAGATCATGGTGCGAGCATCGTCCTCGTCGCTTTCCTGCTCTTCGCTCGTTTTGTTGTTTTGCTCTTCCATCGCAACCGCGGCGCCGGACGCCCGAAGCAACGATTGAGAACGGGAAGCCACCAATGCCAGAACCGCTTCCAGATCGGGGCCTAGCAGTTCCGCTTCTTTCTGCACTGCTGAGACAGCACTGAGAATGTCGGTATAGTTTGGCCGAGGGACGGGATTTTTCCAGTCGTTGATTGAGTGGTCGTTTATTGAGTAGTCGTTGATCGAGTCTTCCGGCCGCGCCACCGGAAGTTCCGCATTGGCAGCAGCTGCGAGAGCATTCAGGAACAGCCACTCGGAGAGTTGCCGCTTAGCTGAATCAGCGAGAGCTGGCAGGCCAAAGCCTACGCGGCCAGTTCCGTCCAGCCAAACCACCCGCGCGGTGCCGGAGATTTGCATGTCAGCTTCGGCGAGATCCAGACACAGTTCGACATTCTGGTTCACCTGAATAGGCGAAGGGCAGTGCAGCGCCAGACCATTTTCGCTGATATCGAGGACTTCATAGAGATCCAGCATCTCGCTCTTCGAGTCGCTGAAAGTGGCGTACGCGGGGACGTGCACTTTTTGCCGCACGCGAGCGCGACGGTTCGGAGATGCAAGTCGTGATACTTGAATGATCGCAGCCATCGGAGCGTCCGGACTTCAGTCCGGAATTAGGTCAGTACATATTACCCCGAGATCGCAAAAAAGTAAGCAGGAACTGAATCGGACCTTCCAGTTAGCCGCAAACCGCTGAAAGTGCGCCGGATTAGCTCAACTCCTACAAAGCTTTACAAACGGGGAAGGCAGCTCAGAGCAACCCGGCAAGATGCATGACTACTCTAATTCCATTACCGATAGGATTGGGACGAAGAACTCCCCGATGAAATTCATACCAGTTTCCGTCAAGTCTAAGGTGCTGGTTCTAGGTGCCGCGCTCATCCTGGTGAGCACCACGTTTCCGGCTTGGGCGGCGCTTGGCGGAGATATCACTTCCGTACAATCAGACCAACTTCGCATGCAAGGCACCATACGCACAACTGCCAAAGGCTCCTATGCCGTGCATGAGATCCAATCGTCCGCAGGCACGGTAGTGCGGGAATACGTGGCTTCCACGGGCAATTCGGCGGGCAAAGTATTTGCCGTCGCTTGGCAAGGCCCCTATAAGCCGGACATGCGCCAGCTCTTAGGTACCTATTTCGAGCAATATGCTCAAGCGGCAAAAGCGCAAAGGAGCACTCGAATGCGACGTGCGCCAGTGCTTATTGATGAACCTGGACTGACCGTCCAGATCAGCGGACATCCCCGCTCATTTCGCGGCAGGGCATATATCCCAGAGATGCTGCCGCAAGGTGTTCCCGCCGAGGACATTCGATGAAGGATTTGCGAAAGTTCTTAGGCTTCGCGGCATGTTTTGGAGTTGTGTTTTCTGTTGGGTGCGGCGGAGGCAGCGGCAATAGCACAAGCACGAGCACTACTCCACCAAATACGATCGCGAGTTCGGGAACGAATGTCGCGCCAATCACGGTAAACACCGGTCCGTCGGACTCTGGTTTTCTCTATGCAAACGGGGCCTTCGTGAATGTGACGTTGTGCGTCCCCGGAACGTCGACATGCCAGACGATTGGCGAAGTGCTGGTGGATACAGGTTCTTTTGGACTCAGAATTGTATCGTCTCCGGTGCTAACCCTCTCACTACCACAGGAAACCGCCTCCGACGGGAATCCAATGGTGGAATGCCTGCAATTCCTGGACTCCTACACGTGGGGTCCGGTGCAGACTGCGGATATCCAAATTGGGGGAGAAAAGGCCAGCGCGGTACCGATTCAGGTGCTCAGTGACACCGATTACGTGGTGCCGGATAGTTGCAGTAGCCCGAGTGGCGACGTCTCCGCTGATACGGTCCCAAATTTGGGCGCGAACGGCATTCTTGGCATCGGCCAACTTCCCGAGGACTGCGGCGTGAATGCAACTTGTCCTGCGAGTGCAAATCAGTATTATTCGTGCGCTTCTGCTACCGCAACCTGTACCCAAGTCGCGGCGACAGCGGGGCAGCAGGTGCCAAATCCAGTGTCGCTTTTTACCACCGACAATAATGGAGTCATCATTGAGCTGCCCGCAGTTTCCGGCGCAGAATCTACGGTTAGCGGGTCGCTGGTCTTCGGGATTGGAACCGAATCTAACAATGGCCTGGGAAGCGCTACCGTCTACAATGCGGATCCTCAAACCTTAAACTTCAGCACCAGCTTCAACGGAACGAACTACAGCGACGCCGCGTTCATTGATAGCGGATCGAATGGATATTTTTTCAATGATTCCAGCATCGCCACCTGTTCCACCAATGTGGACTTCTTTTGCCCTTCGAGTACGGTAAATCTTTCTGCGACAACTCAGGGATTCTCGACCGGGACTGGGACCGTGGATTTTAGCGTAGCTAACGCCGACAATTTGTTTACCGAGTTTCCCAATGATGCCGCCTTCAGCGGTTTGGCGGGACCAGCCGGCAACCCGCCTTATTTCGATTGGGGCCTGCCGTTCTTTTACGGACGCAATGTATACACAGCCATCGATGGTGCGACGGCCCCTGGCGGTACGGCGCCTTACTGGGCCTACTGATCGAGTCTTATTCCTGAGAATCCCAAACCTATTTCACCGCCAGCCGTGATTGATGCAGGCTAGAGATGCGGGAAATAGCCGCGACCATCATGCTGGAAAGCAGTTGCATGGTAGCCACATCGCGCTCATCGAACGCACTGGGAGAGGAAGACAGCACTTCAAATACGCCCAGAGTGCGCCGGTAGTACCGCAGCGGAGAAACCAGAATGGAACGGACTCCCAGGCGCCGGCAACTGGCTAGGTCCACGCGCGGATTGCGCTCGGCATCGTGACACAGCATCACTTCCCCAGTGCGAACCGCTTCCGCGGAGATGCCGGCATCGGTCTGCAAGCGAACTCCAAGATCGGGGGCGGTGCGGCCGGCCCGCGCTCGACAAACGATTTCATCGCCAGCTCGCAAGGCGATGGCAGCGCCCGTGGCTCCGGTAAGATGCTGGGCGCGTTCCGTGATCGCACTGATGGCCGGTTCCAGATTCAGCTCTGCAGCGTGAATGTCCACTTCTTCTCCGGCGTGTACAGGGCGAAAGCCGGAAACCGGATGCCTTGCATTCGCAACCCGCAACTGGCTACGCAAAGCGGTCGACGGGATGCGTGTTTGATAATCCGCGATGTTTGCGACTTCCAGGCTTACAATCTGCGGGTCCGGCACCGTCCGCAACAAATCGCGGACGAGGCTGTCGAGCTCACAGTCGGTGATCAGGTGCGCGGTCTGCTGATGACGCAGCGAGCCCCCCAGGACGCGCGACAGACTGAGCAGCGAAGTATTGCCGCAGGCCAGACAATAGGTTCTGCTGTTCGTACTGATCAGTTCGCACTGAATGCAAAACGTGGCTGAGTGCAGGGGGACGAAATTGGTGTCCTTAAACGTCGTGCCGTAAACAGTCTTACGAGACATGCTTGCTTAATCCTCATGAAATTAGCGTCCCTTAAGGTAAACAGGGGCGGCGGGATCAGAAAGTAGCCGCACTGGTTCCCCATGTGGAAAACTGGCTTCGTGTGCTTGGGACTCTGTTTGGTTTGCGCGGCTTGGCACCCCAGAATTCCCAACAAGCCCCATTCTCTAAGGTTTTTAGGATTGAAAATTAAAGGATCGTCTCTTGATTTGAGAAGCCACCCTGGGTTACAGTAATAGAGATTCAAGGCAGGGAATGCCTTGATATTGGGGGATTACAATGCAGTGGACCGCACCGGCCTTTGAAGAAGTTTGCTTGAATTGCGAGATCAATTCGTACGCCAGCGCAAAACTCTAACCGTTAGCCGACCTCAGATTTTCCTGTTCGCGCCCAACGTGGGCGTGTGTTTGATTGAGCACTTTCCTCCCCCGCTTTTTAGCCTCTAGATCCTAGCCGGCTTGCGCTGCGGCAAATCCATGATCGTCCGCGCCAGGATGGTGAATGATCTCTACGCCTCTCTGTAAAGTACGATCCAACGCGTCAGCGAGAGCGACCGGGAAGCTCGAAGTGAGCAGATTGATATCCATCTGCAGATCCCTCTGCGAGTAAAGCCTGCGAACAACTAAAGCTCCGCGATGGCGATTGGACGAACTGACAAGATCGAGGGAGAGCGTCCAAAGCGCCAAACCTTCAAACGACTGCGGGCCCACGCTTCTACCCCAGTGAAATGAAACTTCTCCGCGCCGCGCTTGCGCACCAGAAGCTCCGGCGCCTGCAGGATGGAGCTCGCCCGGAAAAAGCTTGAAACATACATCGAAACCGTCAAAATCATTGGAGTTGAAGGCAGCCTGCAGCACACGCCAAACCTGTTCGTAGTTGTCGACGACTTTCAATTCTTCGGTGGCGCGCCGGATGGCGAGGTTGTTGATCACGATCTGCCGCTGGTCGAACGTACGCTGCGCAACCCGAGCCAACTCCCCTAACTCCAGGTAGCCGAGGCGCTGCACTCCGATCCAGATGCCGGTGCCTAAGACCGCGAGCACCAAACCCAGCGAACTTCCCGTGGGCCAGAGCAGAAACAAACTGAGCAGCGCGAAGATCGCCGACACTGCATAGAGCACAATCACGACTTGGCGGTGAGTAAGTCCGTGCTGCAAAAGTTTGTGGTGGATGTGCTCACGGTCGGCAGTAAATACCGGACGCCCGCTGATCAAGCGCCGCAGAATGGAGAGCGAAGTTTCCAGAATCGGCAACCCGAAAGAAACTACCGGAATGGCAACGGCAACGATGGTTGGAGCTTTCTGCGCGCCCTCGAGGGCCAGTGCGCTGAGCAGGAAGCCGATGAACAGACTGCCGGAATCACCCAAAAAAATAGTCGCAGGATTGAAGTTGTAACGCAGGAAGCCAAGGATCGCGCCCGCCAGCGCAATCGTCATCACGGTAACCAGAGAATATCCATTCAACAGCGCAACCACGAACGCTACCAGCGTTGAAAATAACGCCGAACCTGCCGCCAGTCCGTCCAAGCCGTCGATAAGATTGAACGCGTTGGTGATGGCCAGGACCCACAGTATGGTCAAGGGCAATCCCACGAACCACGGCAACTGATGCTCGCCGAACAATACCGGGATGTTGACGATGCGCAGGCCGCCCATAAAAAGCATGCTGGCAGCGAGCGATTGCACCGCAAACTTCACATAAGGACCGACGCTGTGAAGATCGTCATAGACTCCGAGAAAGAAAACGATCGAAGCCGGAACCAGAATTGTCAGCAGAGTTTTCAGCGAAAGCGCCGAGTGCAGCCGCGGCAGATAAGAACTCGCCAAAGCCGCCGCCGCCATGCTCAAAGAAAATGAAATGAAAATTGCGACGCCACCCAGGCGTGGAAGCGGCGTGGCGTGGAGATGCCGCTCCTGAGAAGGAATGGCGAGCCAGCCCCGCCGGGACGCTACGTCCCGCACATAGCGAGTCAGGACGAACGAGAACAGCAGCGACAAAAAGAAAATCCCAAAGAATACTACTGTCAACCGTCCCCCTCGGGCCCCTACGATCCGTTCACGTACGTCGGCGCGGCATCCAACGCGACAGCCAAGTATTGCAGCAGCAAAATCCTGCCGCTAGTGAGTTACCGGGTTCTCTTTGTTTCCGTCTGCTTTGAGGGTTGTTGGGAATCTAGCAGTCTTGTCGGTTGGCTTCAATCGCCTTGCAGTGAAAATCTGTGGAAAACTATTCCGCCTCCGACCCTCGCGTGACCATCCCATTCAATAACACGATAAGTCGCTCTGCAGCGCTGTGCTAAACTTTCCCACGATCCCTTCTTTCATCCGAGGCACGTAATGGAGTTCGGCAAACGCGGTTTTGCCCGCAGTGGCAGCCTGTTCGCTTTCTTTTTCGTTTTATCATTTGCTTCGAGTCTGAAGGTTGCGGCGCAGCAGGTGTCGCCGTCATCCAACCCCAATAACAACGCGCCGGCGCTCGCTCCCGCGAAGCCGATCTCTCAAGCTGCCATTCGAAGCGGCCCCCCCGATGCTGACTCAGCAAAGCCCCCGGAGAGCGCAGCCACTTCAAGCACAGTCCCCGCCGATCAAACTACTCCCTCAATGCGGCTCGGCGCCGGCGATTTGATCGAGGTCAGCGTCTACAACGTGCCCGAGCTATCGACAAAAGCCAGGATCAGCAACACGGGAGATGTTTATCTTCCACTGATCGATTATGTGCACATTGGCAATCTCACAGTCGAAGAAGCGCAGGTTGTGATTGAGAAGCGTCTGGAAGATGGTGGATACGTCCGCGGTGCGCACGTCACCATTTTCCTCGACGAATCGATCTCCCAGGGAATCACCATCCTGGGAGAAGTGGTTAGGCCCGGCATCTATCCTTCTCTCGGAGATCGCAAGCTCTACGATCTCATCTCCGCTGCGGGAGGATTCACGCCGTCGGCTGGACGCAAAGTCAGCATCATCCGCCAGCACAGCGAGTCTGCACCGGTCACGGTTAATCTCCCAAGGAATCTAGCTGACGATTTGCAGGACAATATCGAACTTCAACCAGGAGACATGATTACGGTGCCCCGGGCGCCGATCATTTATGTCGTAGGGGATGTAGGCCGACCGGCTGGCCTGCTGGTGGATAACGGCACACTCACTGTGCTGCAGGCGCTCGCCCTGGCCGGGGGGACGAACCACACAGCCAAGATGAGCGGCGTTCGCATTATTCGCAAAGGTCCCACCGGCATGACTGAAACGCGGCTGCCATTGAAAAGAATGCTAGAGGCAAAAGCCCCCGACATAACCCTGCAGGCCGATGACATTCTCTTCGTGCCGCTCAGTGGAGTCCGCG